>NZ_JAMQPV010000001.1:2762500-2892476 GCF_026151395.1 Leptospira limi | reverse complement strand
TCAAAAGTACGTTTAAATCGAAATCTTCCGTTCTTGTTCTAAAAGAACTGTATTTGTATCTATTTAAAGTATAAGGAGTTGAATATATATGAAGTCTTTTTCGGCTTTGTTTATCTTCTTTAGTTTCGATGTTTTCTTCTGAAAAAATTTGATATGGTAAAAGAAGTAGAAGTAGAAATATAAACAGAATTTGAAAATTCTTCTTATTTTTTTTCATTTTTTGGTTTCCTAATAAAATTTTAAAATATTTCGCATAACGAACTAGACTTACCGAAGTTCCCTGCCCCTGAGTCCCGGAACGGGACGTTAGGGACTGGCATGTAGCTTGCGTAAGCAAGGCGAATGCCAGAAAGGGAATTTGCCGTAGGCCGAGCGAGGCCTTGTGCCGAAGCGAAGCGGTAAGTCGCTGTTATACGACGTTCGGAGTTAGAGAGGGGAACTACAGTTCTCCTTTTATAAGTTTTTCTATTTTATCTTTTGGCGAATTATAATCATTGTCATCAAAACCTTTAGAATTCATTTGCATTTTTAATTTTTCGAAATTTAATCCAGTACATGGTCCAGAAGGATTTGAATTGTTTATTCCCGCCATCCAATTACATGCCATTTTGAAATATCCGCTGGCATTTGGATGAATGCCGTCTTGAGAGTAATCATTTTGATCATTTAAGAGGTTAAACATATTTACTAACCTGACTCTAGCTTTTATGATTGGCGGTAGAGCGTTATATTTACTATCAATAAGACTATTGTATAATTGTATTTGCGAATTTAGATTTGAAAACTGTTGATTAATGGAGGAAATTTGAATTATTTTTGCAACAACAACTGTAGTATTTGTATTTGCTGCTAGAATGTTATTAATAATAATAAATAAGTTATTTGCAGCTGTTTCGTAAGACTTATTTTGTAGAATGTCATTTGTACCAGCATGTAATAATGTGAAGTTTGAAAAACTAGCGAAGGTTGAGATTTGAATTAGCTGGTCTGTTCGATATCCTGGATAACCATCATGAGTTTGAGTATTAGTTATCCATTGTAAATAATAGGATCCACCGCTTTGGTAACCTTCAGTAGTAAAATATAATCCTAAGCCTTGAGTAGCAAGTAAAGTCAACCATCCTCTATATCCACCTCCAGCCAATGCAGGAGGCATACAAAGTTGTTGGTTAATTTGTGAAACGTAACAATTACCCCAATCAGAAAAACCAACACCATAAGTGATAGAATCACCGAAAGGTCGAATAAGAATGGGCTGTAACGATTGTGCAGTTAAACTAGTTAAGTTGGAATAGATGACTAATAGACCGGCAAATAGGATTTTTTTAATATTTTCTTTCATATTTTTCTCTTTTTTTAAAATTTATTCCGACGAATGTCGTATAACGAACAATATCTGTATGTCGTTTATTAAGCGTAGTTGTTGTATATTTCTATGTTTAATATATTTATTTCGTTTAACATTCGTGATCGGTGTTTTCTTTGCATTGTATTTTTGATTCTATTTTTGTATAAAATTAGCGTCTCTTGTTTAATGGGACATAATAAACTGATCGTCGGCCCTCTGGTTTTTCTGGGATTGGCATAGCTTCGCCCCCTCAGTCCCATTGAGTAAAAAGTGAATCTGATTCTTATTTCGAACATTTTGAGTTCAAATATTTTTTTGTTTGGTGGTCTTTTTTTCGTTTAACAAGAAAATATTTTGAAATTTTTTTTAAAAAATTTATGATTTATGCAATAAAAATGGAATTTGTTTTATTGATGGTTTTGCTATAATTTTCATCTTTTTGGAATGAGAAAGGTAAAAATGTTTCTTCGCTAATTAGTATATCAAAGTTTTTGAAAGTGGAGATTCCGATCCAAATTTCTTTGAAACATTTGACTAATAGATTTCTGTAGTATTTTTCATCATATTTTGGCGTTTGGTTGCTCATTTGTTTTAAATTCGGTATCCAATTAGTAGATTTGTTTTGTGGATTGCTTAGAATCTGATCAATTCCATTTGAATGTGAGATTGTAGTATTCGCGCTTATTCTATTTTTCTTTTCTCTTGTTTGGGAACTAGGATGAGTTGCAATTTCGTCTGCTTTCTGTGTTTGGTTCGTGAATCGATTTATTTCAGAATTGATTGTTGGGGGAGGCTCCATTTTGGTTTCTTTTCTTGTGGAATTGGTTTTTTCATTATGATTTATTTTTTTTTCCATTCGTTCTAAGGTTAGATAACGTTCTCCTTTTTTTTCAGATTTTTGGTTGATTACAATGTATTTGATTTTTTCTCCAGCTTGGACACGAACACCCATACCAAGTAGGTCTTTAACGGCAATGGTGCTAGGTGCATCAACGCTATAATCTTCTGGTTCCATTGAAGTCGATTTTTGGATAACCAAATCTTTCCAGTTAAGATCACCTGTTACAAGTTTGTTGTCGTGACGATAAAAGATTTTCATGATTTCAGATTCTTTTTTTTGCATTTCAGCAATTGTTTTGAATTGGCACATCCATTGGATCATTTGGTTTTGTGCATCACGAATTAATTTTGGAAAGTCTTTCCTTCTTGTGATGATGCCTCTGCCTTTGAATTGACCATTGGTAAATCTTCCCATATAACGGTTTGCTACTGGTAGTTTTTCATCTTGTGTAGAAGGTGGAAAACATATCCAAGAATAAATTCCTTCTACTTCCATCCGTATCTTCGTGCGCTTTTCAATTTCTAAACAAAGGAATGTTAGGTCTTCTTTTGTAATGGAACTATGATCCTTTTTCTGAATGAAGATACTATCTGTGATTCCATGTACAACCTTGTAATTATATTCTTCTGATACTTCTTTGGCGGTGATCAGTTTTTCTCGGCCAAAAGCGGTAACAGCTTCATGGCTTTCGAGTTTCCCAAATTTTGCATTTCGATAACCTAAATAACCAAAGGAGGTAACTAACATCCATTTTAAACTTGATTGTTTTGATTGGATGTTAATGGCATTGGGATGATTGTTTTTTTTTTGTTCTTTATAGTGATTACGTCTTTGGACTATGTGAGCCAATGCTTCCGAAACGATGCCTTTCCTTTTCGAACAAATTCGATAACCAAGTGAAGGAACCCTTTCTATGTCGGTTGAGTTTTCGCAACAGAGACAGTTGATGGTTTCAGGCGAGATGTTATGAGTTACCATGATACTGGGGTACATTTGGGAAAAATCAAGTTGGGCTACGTTTTCTAACACAAATCCATTTGATATATCGGCTTGGAAAACAAGACCTCCTTTATCAGCATTTAACAACTGCAAGGCAGATTTTTCTGATTCAAGAGCACTTTTTTGCCAAGGAACAAGGTAGTTCATACGAAGGGCAACATCAACCTCAATGTAAGTGAGTGCTTTTCCTGTGGAAGCTCTTGCCATTTTTTGAACAGGTAATCTAGAAATACGAGAAAGCTCAATGATTCCGATTAGTTCGGCTTCTTTGTATACAAAACTATTTCGGGAATCGATATGCCATCTACCAAACAATGGATAGGAAGGTGCTCTATACACTATGGTTCCGTAAGTATTGAAACTTGTTCCCTGTGTTTGGATGGAACGCCGAATCAAACTTGTTTTATCTCTATCGAATTCTGTTGTTAGGTGGTTTTCTTGAGCTGTTTTGAATAAATAGGGAAAAATGACTTGGTCACCAAAAGATGATAAAACAATATCTGGATTGTGTTTTAGAAAGATTTCGTTTAGCTTTTTGATGAGTGTGATTCCATTGCTTGTGGGGATTTTGTAGTTTTCATTGGAAGTTTCGATGATTAAGTTATTTTCACAGAAGGGATGTCTATGGCTTTTTTCTAAGTAAAGAGAAATTGCGCGTAGTTCTGGTACTTCATAGTCCAATTCGTTTATGTCGGTGAGGGACGTAATGGTTTTGATTTGATTTAATCTATTTTTAGAAACTTCATATTCTATTGTAACATAACAAAGAGGATAAATTTTTTTTTCTACCATGTATCCTGTGGTAATTTCAATATCGGAATGGTAGATATCATATTTACCGTACAGGTTAAAAAGTTTGTTTGTGATTTTTGGAAGGAGTTGTGGTTTTGAGATGACAAGTTTTAAAACGGGTATTTTTTTGTTTTGGTAAAACAGTATTTTTTCTGTGAAGTTTGGAATTTCTGCTAAGGCATCTAATTCATACAATCGTTTGACTAGTTTTTTTAAAATAGTAGGGGAAGCATTTGCATAAATGACGGGAAAGTATTCATCAACAAATAGTTTTAATTCACCTGAGTTAGATTTGATCCAAATATAGATTTTTTGTTCTGAATGATAGATATCAAATAGATAACCATTGTAAGTTTCCATTTTGAGTTGGACTTTAATTTATTTCAGAAGTATGTTTTGGGATTTAATATTCCCTAAAGTTTAGTTTCTTCCGGAATTTTCTTTTTTAATTCATTTAACTCTTTTTTTAATTCAATCATCATTGATAAAAGCATGGAATCGATTGGGTAGGGGAGTGATGCCATCACACCAGCTTGCACCTGTAATTTGGCGATTCGAATGAGATCATCATAAATCTCTTGGTCCACTTTTCTGAGTGCTCTTCTGAAATCAGATAAGTTTTCTTCGATTTGTAACATTTGGCGTGAATAAGGGGAAATGGTTCTGCCCATTTTATGCTCCAGTGATAGATGTTTTTCTTGTGCGGATCCTTGAGAGTCCTTTTTCTGTTTTGAGTTCCCATAGGGTTTGAGAAGCCCGTAAAAGTTTTGGGAAAAAAAGTTTAAAATTTTTATGAGAATAAGTCCATGATTCAATGATAAGGAGAGGGACATTTTCTGTTGGAAATTTTTCAATAAAACCAAGCATCAAATTTAATAAATAAATTCCTTCGTCATCTTTTACGTCCCCATCCAGAAATTGTTTACAAGGGGCTAACAAGAAATAGATGGTGTTTTCTCTTTTTTCTTTCAAAATATGTTGCAGAGCGTCTAGGATTTGGTAAGGAGTGAAGGCCCTTTGGATCTGAATTTGTTCTAAAAAAGGTTCTGGTGCGAGGTTTTGTTTTCTTGTTTCTTCTGTGATGGTGAAGGGATTGAAGCGGATGGCACAATCCAAGTTAAACACCTGGAAACCTGAACAAACCAGTGCGTATTGCCAATAGTGGGCAAGTTTGTACATTCCCCTTTCTCCCGTCAGAAGTCCCAAATCCTTTTGGTTCCAATTTTGTATTGGTTCGTAGATATTTGTGGAAGAGTAGTGGGTTTGTTCCGCGAGATCCATAATACTATTTATATGTATAGTAAAAATATGTAAAGTGAAATTTCCCTCGTTATCTTTTTTCACTCCCTGTAAAAATCCGAAGAACAGGATTTAAAGAGACATAATTCGAAAAAAATATTTAAGATCGGTTCTAAAACCATAGCGAATCCAACGGTTACTCAATGAAAATCAAATGTTGGAACGGTAGTAATCGAGTAGAGGGAGGAATGGAAACATTCAAATAAACGTTGGATACAAAAAAAAATGGAAAACGACCAACATCAATGAATGCACGTTTGGTGGTCGTTTGTTTGTGAGGGAATTTTAAAGAGGAGGAACTTCTCCAACCGTTTTTACACCAGTCACAAAATACCTGGTTTCGGCAAAACAACTGAAGGGAACACCAATGTGTTCTTCATATTCTAATACCACACGTTTGCCAATAGAACCATTCAATTGTTCGGCAATCGATTCATCACGAATACTGAAATAAAATTTTTCGGTCATAGTGCCTGGCATGGTCACTAGTGCCATTTCACCTTCCCAAGTTTTACAAACCCAACCCTTTTTGGAGAGTTTTTGGATGTAACCTGCACGGTCCCCTTCCGAATAACTCCAAGTGAGAGTAAGCCAAGTATAACCCGCAAACAGAATCGCGAGTAGGATGAGGAATAAACTGAAACGAAAGAGGAATTTGCCCATATATTAATGCTGAAGTATGCCACTGGAAGTAAAACTTTCAAGACAATATTTCTTCGAAACTTGGAAACAAAAGTTTGGAAATTGAGTTTGCGCCAAGGATACGGAGGGCTTGGTCTGCCTATGGCAGACGGGAGCGAACGCGCACCCCGGAGTAGCCTGGTCCTTTCACGGGAATGGTTTGGTGGTGGATCGAATGAGGCGCCAAAACCATACGCCAACCAAAAGATGAACAAATTTTCAAAAAAATAGGGAATTGAAGGGAAACGATTGTAAAAAATGGAACTTCGTGGTAGAGGAGACTCATTGGGTGGCGGGTCCAGTTCCCCACCCAAATCGGGCGGGGATACCACCGCAAACTTCTTGCCAAACTCCAATTCCCATCCCAAACTAACACCTATGCATCATAAATTTTTGATTTTTTTCATTTCGTTTATTCTTGTTAGTTGTTCGACTGGGGCATCTTACCAAAAACCAGAAAACGCCAAGGCCACCAAACAATGGGGTGTTGTGGAAGTAAAAGAAACTGCAAAAAGTATGAGTCATTCTTTATCAGTATATTATAAAACAGAAATGAAGACTGGTTTTTTGGAATGGAGAAAGTTACAAAATAGTACTTCGGAACATATTGATACAAAACTCATTACAAATGAAATTCTAAACCAACTTACGAAGGACAAGGTTCCTTTTGTTGATACCTCTGTTCGTGAAGATGCAACCAGGGAAATAGCATTTGGAAAAACAGGAATGGTTTTTTCCGATTCTCGTTTGGCCGTTGGAAAGTTTAAATCACCATCCCACCAAATCAAAGGTGAAATCAATGAGGTCGTTAATTTTGAATCAGGAACAAAAATTCAATACATCACAGTGACTCTATTTCTTGTGAGTTTGGAAACAAATCAAATCGTTTGGAGTGAACAAACTAACTTTCTTAAAAAAAGCAGAGTAGAAGGTTATGGGTTCTGAACATCTGGTACAAATCCAAACCTAACTTTGATTTTTCCCATAGCGGGCGTAAGGTGGTATGTGACGGGGCCTTGGTTAGAAGTTAGGATTGGTTCGTTTAGTTTTGATTTTGATTTACCAATCCAAACATATTCAGGGAAAAATCGGACGTATCTGTATTCATTGGATACATCTAAATCTTCTTTGATATTTTCTTTTGTTTGTCGAATTGATGTTTTCACCCATTCGCTTCCAAGTTGAAACCCAACAATCATTGTGATGAATCCAAGACCAACAACATGCTCAGAATGGACTTCTCCACCCACATAAACGAGTCCTGCACCTAATGCAATGATGCTGGCGCTCGCTAGGATGGAACCTGTGACCTTTAATGTTCCATTGGTCCCTTCCTTAATTGCAGTAGCAGATATCAATTGGAAGTATTTGGAATCTTCGACAAGTTCTGAGATTTCATTGTCTCGGATGAGATGACGTTCGTACCATCCTATAGTTCCTTTTTCTAAATTCAATTGTATGGATTTGGATTTGTCAACAAGTAGGAGGGAACTTTGTTTTCCGGAAGTTGTAAACTTAAGATTCCTTAGTCCTCGGATAAAGTTGAGATTGGCTGAAGGGTCCATTTCTGGTTCGGCACCTGGGCCTCCAAAAACAAAAATAAACTCACCGTCTATTGGAACCATCTCGTTTGCAAACGAACGAATTGCCGAAGATTGTGGTTTGATTTGAGTGGCTCTTCGAAAATCCACCATTGCTTCTTCTCTGGCCCCAGTTGAAAGCCAAAGAGATGCAAGTAATAGCCGTAAGGTGGGATCATCAAACTGGCCTTCCGCGCTCCATTCTCCACTTAACAAATTGCCTGCATACCTTGCTTGGATTTTTGCTTCTTCGTACTGTTCGACTCGTGAATAGTAGAGTCCAAGTAAAATGTGTAAGTAGATGATTTCTGCTTCTGATGCATAATATCCATCTTCTGATTCCATGTAAAAAAAAGATTTTAGAGTTCTAGAAGCACTAAATCTTAGGCGTTCTTTACTTGTTTCCGCGAGAGATTCCAGGTCACGGAATTCTCTTCCTCCAGAAAGAAAGGAAAGATGAGCTTTTTCTAATACGGCAATAAAACCTTTTCGTTCGTTTTGAGGTAATGTTGTGAGTGCATTGTCAATCGCTGCTTTTTTGTAGGAACGAAGGGAATCTTCATAGTCTTGGCGTTTCGCAAGACTTGTACATTGGATTGTGAAAATGAGAAAAAGGAACCAAACAGGAAGAATACGCATCAGGCATATCCTTCCTGCAATTTGAAACTTGTCTATTCGAAATACGATTTTAATCCAGTTTCAAATTCCACTTCTAGTGATTTGGTTGTCCATTCCCAATGGAAACCCTCTCCTTTGACGGAAAGGGAATTTTTAGAACTTGATGTTCCCAAGGAATAAAATGACAAACCATTCTTTTCAAACGATTCTTTCGCTTTTGCTTCATCCTTTGGTAGATAACTCACGATAAAACTAGCACCTGTTTCACCAAAACACAAAGTATCTAACCTTGGAATTTTTGTTTGTAATTCATTTAGGTTGGCTTCGATACCTTTTTTCCCAACAATTACAATCTTTGCGAGTGCTACAAGGAGACCACCAAGTGACAAGTCTTTGGCGGACGTCAAAAGTCCTTGTTTGCGGCATTGGATCAGGGCATCAATGGTTTGTTTTTCCTTTGCTAACGAAATTTTCGGAATGGCTCCTGTATCAAGGCCTTGGGATCTATACAAATACTCAGAGGCAGAAATCGTGGGTATAAAATCACCAACAAGTGCATACTTCACCACTTCGTTTGTTTTGGGGTAAGTGCGTAGTCCCTTTGATACATCGTCGATCACTCCCACCATACCAATGGTAGGTGTTGGAAACACAGGTCCTTCGGGGGATTCGTTGTAAAAGGAAACGTTTCCACCCGTAACGGGGAGTCCGAGGAAACGACATGCATCCCCAAGGCCTCTCACACATTCACTGAACACATAATAGTTCTCCGGGATGTAGGGATTTCCAAAGTTGAGGTTGTTTGTCACTCCATAAGGTTCAGCACCAGTCGCGGCAACGTTTCTTGCTGATTCACAAACTGCAATTTGTGCCCCTTCGTATGGGTTTAAATACGTATAACGCGAGTTACAGTCGGTTGCAACTGCAATTCCTTTTTTGGTTCCAGGGATTCGGACAAGACCACCGTCTTCACCAGGTTCTACTACTTTGACAAGACCCACTTCTGTGTCGTATTGTTCGTAAAGTGGCCTTCTAGAACTGATGTTTAGGGAAGATAGTAGACTATTGAGAGATTGAGGGACTGTGTCAGGTTTTAGATCGGGGATTTTGTTTGGATCAAATTGTACCACCTCATCTAAGTAAGATGGTCTTTTTTCTTCCCTCACATACCTTGGGGCGCCACCTCCGAGTACAAGGGATTCCGCTGGGATTTCCGCTTTGAGAGATCCGTTTTTACGGATGCGCAAAATTCCGTCACCCGTGACCGTTCCGATCTCAACTGCATTTAACCCCCATTTGTGGAAGATGGAAACGAGTTCTCCTTCTTTGCCCACTTCAGGGATCACAAGCATCCGTTCTTGGGATTCCGATAACATGATTTCATATGCATTCATATCTTGTTCACGGAGTGGGACTTTATCAAGATCCACATCCATTCCCGTTTTCCCTTTGGCACTCATCTCTGATGTGGCACAAGAGATTCCTGCTGCACCCATATCTTGGATTCCGACAAGGAGTTTCTTTTGGATGGCTTCGAGGGATGCTTCCATCAGAAGTTTTTCCATAAACGGATCACCCACCTGTACTGCAGAACGTTTTTCTTCTGATTCTTTGGTGAGGTCTTTGGAGGCGAAACTCGCACCATGGATCCCGTCACGACCAGTGGTCGCACCCACGATGTACACTTTGTTTCCCACTTGGCCTTTGGTCGAGGCAGAAGCCATTTCATCGTGTTTGGCGATTCCCACAGTCATTGCATTCACAAGTGGGTTTTTGGTAAAGGTAGGGTGGATAAAAAGTTCACCACCACCCACAGCGATTCCAAGTGAATTCCCATAATCACCAATCCCTTTGACCGCACGAGTGAGTAAGTATTTATTGCGAGGTTCTTTTGGATCACCAAACCGAAGTGAGTTGAGTGACGTAATGGGACGAGCACCCATCGTAAAAATATCACGCATGATCCCACCAACGCCAGTTGCGGCACCTTGGTATGGTTCCACAGCCGTTGGGTGGTTGTGGCTTTCAATTTTAAAAACAACCGCAAGGCCATCCCCGATGTCCATAGCTCCTGCGTTTTCTTCACCCGCTTGTGCCAAGAGTTTGTCTGATTTTGTAGGCAGTGTTTTTAGTTTTAAAATAGAATTTTTATAAGAGCAGTGTTCCGACCACATGGCGGAAAAAATTCCGAGTTCTGTTGAATTGGGAATCCTTCCTAAGATTTTTTGAATTTCAACAAATTCAGTTTCGGTAAGTCCGTGTTCTTTTGCTTCTTCCAGACTGACTTTCTCTTTTTCCATGGTATATCCTTAAATGAGTTCTCTATAATTGCGATTGAAATAGAGAAGGGGTGAACCTTCCTTTGTGGCCACAGCTTCCACAAGTCCGAGGAAAATCCAGTGGTCACCTGCATCGATGATTTGGTGCACCAGGCAATCCAAAGAAGCTAAGGAACCCTCTAAGATGGGGGCTCCGGTGGAAAGAGTTCCTGGGTTTAGGCCTTCCAAAACAACCGCTTTGTCCAGAGAACCAGAAGCAAAATCAGCGGAAATTTGTTTTTGTTCGGCAGAAAGAATATTCACCGCAAAGTTTCCAGCCGTTTCGATGGCTTCTTTTGCCTTGGAATGTTTTGCCAGACAAAATAAAACTAACGGTGGTTCTAAGGAAACAGAAGAAAAACTAGAAACAGTCACTCCCCCTTTTATGGCCTTTGACGCATAGGTAATGACGGATACTCCTGATGCCCAATGGGAAAGAGAAGATTTGAATTGGTCTGTGGCTACTGGCATAATGGCTCCGTATTGACAAATATCAATTTCTGGAAGGATTCTAAAATCGAAATTCCAATTGACCCCACACTATTTTTGAGAGTCTCATTAGGGAAAGGGATTTCCTATGAAAGCACTGACAAAACACAGAGAATTGATTTTACAAGACTTGAAAGAAAGACACGACCATCCAACTGCAAAAATGGTATTTGAGTCGGTCAGGGACAAAGCAGATAAAATTAGTTTTGCCACTGTTTACAATTCTCTCGAGTATTTAGTAGGCCATAAACTCGTGAACAAACTCAATATTGAATCGGAATCCGTTCGTTATGATGCCTTCCTTGACGACCATTCGCATTTGATTTGCCATTCTTGTGGGATCATCCTTGACGTTCCTGCACTCAAACTAGACGAAAGCACAGACTGGAAAGCGATGGGATTTGTGGCAGACCATATTGACATTGTGGTTTCTGGCACTTGTTCTTCTTGTAAGTCCCACTAAAATGTAATAGAAAGGGAGGTTTCCCCTCCCAAGCTTGCCCTATATGGGCATCATCCATTCCCTTTCTCCCGACCTCATCAACCAAATTGCGGCGGGAGAAGTCATTGAATCCACACATTCCATCTTAAAAGAACTCATCGAAAATTCCATCGATGCAGGTGCTTCCAAAATTGAAATCGCAACAGAAAGTGCTGGCCTTGGCCGTATCCTTGTTTCCGACGATGGACATGGGATATCAAAAGAGGATTTGCCTCTTGCCATCAAACGGTATGCCACAAGTAAAATCCAAAACTTCCATGACTTAGAACACCTCTTTACCTTTGGGTTTCGAGGGGAGGCACTTGCTTCGATTGCTTCCGTGGCAAGGCTTGTGATTGAGTCTGGAACGGAAGGAAACCGCACTGCAAACCGTGTGGTGGTTGAAGAGGGGAAAATTGTTTCTGAAGAAGAGATCCCGTTTTTCCAAGGAACAAAAATTGAAATTAAAGATTTATTCTATAATACACCCGTTAGGCGGAAATTTCTAAAAACCGAATCAGGGGAAGAGAAAAAAAATAGAACTCGAGTGCAGACAATGGCACTCGGAGAACCGAGTATCAGCTTTCGGTACGTACAAAATGGGAAGGAAGTATTTTTTGTCCAAAAAGAAGAACCTTTGGAGCGAGTGCTTTCCATTTATGGTGAAAATCTCCGTGACCATCTTTTGCCTGTTCATACAAGTCGGAATGGGATGACCTTACGAGGATTTATCTCCCATCCTGATTTTTATAAATCCTCAAGGACAGGTCAGTTCTTTTTCGTGAACAACCGTTCGGTGGAACTCAAATTTTCAGCACAGATATTAAAACGTTGTTATGGGGAGTTATTACCTAGTGGTGCCTTTCCCTATGCATTTTTGTTTTTTGACCTCCCTCGTGAGTTTGTGGATGTGAACGTCCACCCTCAAAAAAAAGAAGTTCGGTTTTTATCAGAAGAAACCATCACAGGGATCCTTTTCCAAGGAATCACAGAAGTTTTACGCTCATCCACTCCCGTTGAATTTTTAGAAATGCGCCGAAGGCTTTCCATGCCAATCCCGTATGAAAATCGGGGAGGAGAGTCTTCTTTTGGATCTGGATTCGGTGGCCCAGGATTTGGTGTAGGCCAAGGGATGTTTGGCAATCTCCAAACAGAGGGTGAGTCTCTCATTGGCCCAAGTTCCATTGAAGGCAGACAAGGATTTTCTTTGGAAGGAATTGGGGCTGGGACAAACTTACATTTATTAGGTGAAAATGTATCCAAACACCATTTGTTTGTTCCCAAAAAACACTTCGGTGTGATTTTTGAAACCTTTATCCTAGCCGAAGCGGAAGATGGTCTCTACATCATTGACCAACACACGGCCCACGAACGGATCCGATACGAGGAAGTATTACGGGATCTTAAATCCAAAGCCTATAAATCCCAAAGCCTACTCACTCCCATCCGTCTCGAACTCACAAAAGAAGAAGCCGAAGAGATGATCGCAGAAAAACAAAGGTTTAGTGAACTTGGGATCACCCTCGAACCTTTTTCCGGAGGTACAATCCTCATCCGTGAGGTCCCTTCTTATATTGATCCCGGGAAAGAAACGGAAACTATCCTCGACCTTTGGGAGCGGTTCAAGTCCAAAGACCCAGAAGAAAGAGAGTTGTATGACGAAATGGCAAAATGTGTGGCTTGTCGCTCCGCCATCAAAAAAGGGGACCAAGTCTCAGACCCCATCATTGGGGAACTCTTACAAAGGCTTTCGTACTGCGAAAATCCTTCCCTTTGCCCTCACGGCAGACCCACCCTCATCAAACTGACACGAAAAGACCTAGAGACCATGTTCCACAGGATCTAAACTGCCAAACGAATCCGAAAAACATTGATTGATTTATCGCTTTCGAAATTCTAGGTTCTGATGCCAAGACCCTTAGAAGGCAAAAACATGACCCTGCGTGAGAAGGAAAAAATCCTACTCCAAAAAATCAAAGCAGGGGATCCGACTGCCTATATGACACTAGTCTCTCCTTTCCGAGAGAGACTCTTCCGAAAAGCAGTTTCCATGGTCAAAGACGGCGATGACGCCGAAGACATTGTCCAAGACGCTCTCATTTCTGGTTACAAATCCATCCAAAACTTCCGTGCCGAGGCAGGCGTTTACACTTGGCTCTACCGCATTGTGGTCAATAAGTCCAAAGACTTACTTGCCAAAAAGAAACGCGGGCGTGAAAAACCCATGGATGACTCAGGGGATAACCAATTTGTGGATTCCCGTGTCGGATATGAAAAAAAATTGGAACTTTCTGAAGAATCGAGTTATCTAATGAGTAAGATTGCACTCTTAGAAGATTCCTACAAACAAGTCCTCGAACTCCGTTATTTTGAAAACCTTTCTTATAACGAAATTGCCGAGATTATGGAATGTAATGTAGGAACGGTTAAGAGTCGTCTCTTTAAGGCGAAGGAGTTTTTAAAGCACCTCATCCAGAAAGACGAAAAAGGAGAAGGTTTCTTTGAAAAATAGGTTTATGAATTTAAAAGATTGGTTTCGTGCTCAATACCCAGGTCTTTTCCCAGAAGACACGGATTCAGTGGTTTTAGAGAATAAAATTTGTTCTCTGTTCCAACACATCAAGGAAAAGGAAGATACCATCCTACCTCGAATGTCAAATGACTTTGATGTCCGATTGCTGAACCTCTTAGAATCAGTTTCCATTGATCGTCCCACAGAAAAAACCTCCTTCTCCTTCCGGGATCTCATTGAAAACCGCACAGTTCAGTATTCTTTTTCTGCAGTGATGGCTGTGAGTTTGGTATTTGTTCTCTTGAACCGTTCCCAATCGGAAACTACCTTCACAAAAAATGATTCTGCTGGAGTTGTGATTGAACAAAACAATTACCAATATGAACCTACAAGCATTGATTTAAGTGAACCTTACCAAAAACGAGTGTTACTCGATCATTTACGTTCGGCACCAGGTTCCGTCTATGGACTTCGCGAACTAGAACTATACTACGAAAAAACAGGTAGGGATGCTGCAGCTGAAGAGCTCCATCTCCTCATTGAATCCGTAGAAAAATAATTTAGAAACTAAAATTAAACTAAGTTTTTAGCAAACAAAACGGCATCCCGTGAACGGATGTCGTCAGCAGTTTTGAGGATAGCAAGTGCAAATTGTTCAATCCTTGCTTCCAATCGAAAACTCCCTCCACTCCTTTCTTTACTCTCTGTAAGGCGTTTTAATTCACTAAACCAAATCTGAATGGTGGCTTCTTCCTTTTTGCCACCGGTGACAAAGAGTCCTTCTCTCCATGCAAGTACAGGCACGAGTTCTTTCATATCTTCTTCTTTTTGGCTAAAGGAATTTGCTTTTTCGATGAGTTGGAGTAAAGGTGGCCAGCGTACAATGGTATAGGGAAAGAGTTGTGGGTCATTTAAAAAGGCAATGCGGTAATTATCGATACCTTCTTTTTCTTTTCCAGTCATCACCTGGGATTCTGCTAGATAATACAAAAGGACAGGAGATTGTTTGTTTCCACCATATAAAAGTACTTCAATGGCCATCGAATAGTCTTGGATTTTGATGAGACTTCGGGCGAGGTCACCTAGCAACTCTTTGTCGAGAGCATTTGATCCTTCCCATTGGTAAGCAAGTTTGAGATGGTCTCTTGCTTCTTTTAAGATACAATCTTGTGTGACAATAAAACTGTCTGTGTTTTGAAACCCACGTTTTCGCACTTCCGTTTCAAAATCAGAAAAAAGTTGGAGGAGTAATTTACCCCGTTCCTTTCCTTCCCTTGTTTTTAATATGAGATCGAGTCTGTGATCCCAAAAACTTGCGATATAAAATCCACTGATGGTGGCAATGTCCTCGGGATCACGATCCAGAAGTACAGAAAAGATAGATTTAGCAGTTTGAAACTCACCATTTCCAAGATAGGTGAGTGCTTCTTCCGACTTCTGGATCATAAGAGATTAGTGTTGGCTTTTTTTGTCGTGGTGTTTGCTTGTTTGGGAGATGATTTTGTCTTCTAAACCATCGATACACACATAAATGTCTTTGTCTTGGTTATGTGCGTTAAAATTATTTCCATCAGCGTGTAACTTGAGGTTAGCGTTGATTTCTCCATGGATGGCTTCAAAGGAAACTTCACAAGATACAACTTTTTGTACGAATTTTGTCACTCGTTCTAGTTTTTCATCTGCATATTTTTCAGCAGCTTCGGATCGGTCTAAATGTTTCCAAGTATAATTGATTTTCATAGTTTGTCCCAATTTGGTATGGAATGATTGTATTTTGGAAAAAAAGCTAACGTCAAATAAAAAAGAATTGAAGGTGGGTGTTTCGAGGCATACTCCTTGTATGCATGGCAGAGGAAGAAAAGAAAGAGAAAGCCGCCAAAAAAAAAGTGGCCAAAAAAAAATCAGCATCTCCTGCAAAACCTAAGGCAAAAGATGAATCCAAGGTACTATCTAAAAATGAACTCGTAAAACCACCTGGTGAAACACGATCTTTGCTACCAAACAAACTTCCTAAAATTTACAATGATTCCAAATATACAAAACATCCCAGTTACCCAACTGAAGATTTAATTAAGGTACTAGTTCGGTCGCCAAAAGAAGCCTTTGTATTTTGGAAATTTTCAGAAAACACCATGGAACGAATGACCAAAGAATTGGAAGTGCAAACTACCGATGTTTTAAAGTTTCGTTTGAAAGTAGAATACCAAAACGTTTTTGGGAGTGACCGTATAGAATGGTACGACCTTCCACCCTTTACAGAATCTTACTATTTAAAGTTTATGTTTCCTGTGAAAATGATCCAATGCACTATTTTTGTTTCTTATTTAGAAAAGGAAATTCCTTCCTTACATTCCACCGGAAAAGACTTACCCCTAGGCACTGAGTCTTTTCGGTTGGACAAAGAATGGATCCACCCTGAATGGATTAGCGCAGGTCTTGTCACCCAAAGCCCGAGTGGTGAATTTTACTTTCGAGAAACAAACGCAAGTGGATATTATGTAAACCCAAGAAACAAACAGGCAAACCAAGATTCTTTGCCTAATGAAAATTTTCCTTTTGTCAATGGGTCGGGTTCTGGAAAGGGAATTCTTTGATGAACCATTCGATCAAGGGGCATTTGGTTTTTGTATTACATGCCCACCTACCATTTGTTAGACACCCTGGTTATGACACTCCGTTTATTGAAGAAAATTGGTTAAACGAAGCGATCCTCGAAACCTATATCCCTCTGATCAGAGTGTTTCGAAATTTAAAAAAGGAATCAGTTCGGTTTCGGATTACCATGTCGTTTACACCGACTCTCTCACAAATGTTAGTGGACCCATACTTACAAAATCAATTTCGTAAGTACATCAAAAACCTAATCTCACTTGCAAACCATGAAACCAAACGAACAAAATCGGATCCGCATTTACACTATTTGGCAACTCGGTATCTGGAACATTTTTTAGATACGGAATCAATCTTCGAGGAATCTAACGGAGATTTGACGAAATTGTTTTTGCCGTTTATCGAATCGGGTGAACTCGAAGCGATGACAAGCCCTGCCACTCATGCTTTTTTACCATTTTATGATTCTGAAAAGTCGGTCTTTCGTTCCCAATTGAAAAATGGACGCAGGACTTTTCGTAGGATTTGGGGTAGGGACCCAAAAGGGATTTGGCTTTCGGAATGTGGTTATACGGAATCATTAGAAGAGGAACTCGACCGAGAAGGGTTTCGTTATTTTTTTGTGGACACACATGGCATTACCCATGCAAGCCCAAGACCCAAGTTTGGAGTCTATGCACCCGTGGAAGTGGGGTATGGAGTGTTTGCATTTGGCCGAGACCCCGAGAGTAGCAAACAAGTATGGAGTTCGATTGATGGGTACCCAGGGGACTTCCGTTACCGTGAATACTACCGTGACATCGGTCACGACCTTCCTTGGGAAGATATCTCTCCTTACCTTCATTCGAATGGGATCCGCATCAATACGAGTATCAAATACTACCGCATCACAGGAAAAACGGGGGACAAAGCATACTACCACCCTGATTGGGCAATGGAAGCTTGTGGAAACCACGCTGAAGATTTTTTACGCAATCGAATCAAACAAGCAGAACATTTGTTTGCAACAAACAAACAACCGTCAGTGGTAGTTTCTCCGTATGACGCCGAGTTATATGGTCACTGGTGGTATGAAGGCCCACAGTTCATCGAATTTTTATTTAAAAAAATCCACTTCAACCAAAACACCATCCAACTTTCCCATCCACTGGAAGCGGCACGAGTGTTACCAAGGATACAATCTGTGGAAATGAAGATGTCGAGTTGGGGAGAAAATGGGTATGGTGATGTTTGGTTAAATGAAACCAATGATTGGATTTATCCCCTCATCCATGACCTTAGCATTCGGATGCACAAACGGGTTCATGAATTTGGATCGGGAACAGAAACACAAATCCGCATCCTAAAACAAATGGGAAGGGAACTCCTCCTCTTACAAAGTAGTGACTGGGCCTTTATTATGAAAACGGGAACCATGGTGGAGTATGCGGTTCGTCGTACCAATGTGCATACCAATTTGTTTCTCACTCTCGAGGCCATGCTCACAGGTCCCATTGACCTGACCATTTTGGAGGCAGCCGAAGCCGAAAATAACGCCTTCCCGGACATCAGACCCGAAGATTTTCGCTAGAATCATTCTAAAAGAAATTGCCTAGAGAAACTAGGTTTTGGAAACTGGAAGAGATCGGAGGGTATGTATGACGAATTTTTACCGTTTTCCCTTAGTTCTCATCGCATTGTTCGTATTGGCAAATGTTGTGTTCTGCCAATGGAACCACCGCGAAACCCAGGAAGGAGTTTTCCGTATGGATGATTCGGTCATTCGGTATGTGGAAACTCTGGAACGAGCTGATAAAACCCAGGTGACACGAAAACCTTCTGGATTTGGCCAAGGCATATTATAATACAAAATCGATCTTAGATTCACCCGCAAAATAAAAACTGTTTTTGCGGGTTTTCGTTTTTGTTCACAAGCGAAACACCGAATCACTTCGGTTTGAAATCTACATTATCCCAATAATCCTTTCCATAATCAAAAAAGATCTCTTCGCCTTCTTTGATGGTTTTTAAGACCTTGAACCTTGCAGTTTTCCAACGAACAGACGTGATGAGTTCAGCATTGGGTTTGGAAGAGTGGTTGATATAACGAGTGTAATTTGACTCACGTCCTTCCCCGTAAATCCACCAATCCTTACAGATCCAAAGTAGGTATTTTGAATCTACATATTTATTCGATTCCGCTTGTTCATCGGTAATGATTTTACCCATGTAATAACCAACGGTATCACCCTTATATAATGTTTGTTTGGTGAAAAGTCCCATACCAATATTGGGAACAGAAGACGGTTTTACGATAAAATCCTTTTCGGTGTACACAACCGGTTTTCTCTTTTTGGCCTTCTTAACAGATTTCTTTTTCTTCATTTTCATCCTATATGACATAAGAGGAAAACAATTCTCGCTTGTAAAGTCATTGGTATTTAAGATTCACTATGACCGACTCCGAACTTAAAGAGTAAGAGGGGGGCCTATGAAACGGGAACCACAAAAACAAACGGAAGACAAAACCAATGTTGTGAATTTGGCCATTTACCGAGCCAAAAAGGCACTGGAACGAGATGGTTTTGAAGTCGTGGAAAATCCGGATGGCAAAATTACCCTCGTCATTCGTCTTGCGAAATAACCCCTCTTTAGGAACTTGGATACATGACAGCTTTATTGGAAGGCACACGAATCGGAAACGGACAAAAACATTGTGTCATTGTTTCAAAGTTCAATGAATTCATTACCGAGTCCCTCTTAAAAGGGGCAAAAGACGCTTACAGACAACATGGAGTAGCAGACTCTGATGTGACCGTCATCTATGTTCCAGGAGCATTTGAGCTCCCGCAAACTGTCAAACGAGTCTTACAATCTAAAAAGTACCAATTCTCTGCCATCGTTTGCCTCGGTGCTGTGATCCGTGGAGCTACCTCTCACTATGACTTAGTCTCTGGGGAAGCAGCAAAAGTAGGATCCGTAGCAGATGGATCCGTTCCTGTGATCTTTGGTGTCATCACCACAGAATCCATCGAACAAGCGATTGAACGAGCAGGGACCAAAGCGGGAAACAAAGGATACGAAGCAGCAACTACAGCCATAGAAATGGCAAATCTTTTCAAAGAGATCGGATGAGTTCTAGACACCGTGGGCGTAGCCTTGCCCTCATGTGCCTCTACCAAATTGATTTAGTGGGAACAGACCCCGATCGTGCCATGAAATTTGATTGGTACGACAAAAAAATCACCCGAGAAGAAAAGGATTATGCTGTCTTTCTTGTGAAAGGAGTGGTCGAAAATCGAAAAGCGATCGATACTCTTATTAAGAAGTATTCGGAGAATTGGGAACTTTCGCGTATTTCCGTTGTCAATCGTTGTATTTTGCGTTTATCAATCCTAAGTTTGCAAAAGGAACCTTTCCTTGCTGCTCCCGTTGTCATCAATGAAGCGGTGGAACTCACAAAGGAATTTGAAACAGACGAATCTGCACAATTCATCAACGGACTACTCGATGCCTTCTATAAGAAGGAGATCTTAACAAAAGAGTCCCACTAACAAAAGAAATGGATCCTATCCAAAAAAACCGCTTTCGCATTGAGGAACAAACCTCCAAGCCAAGTTATTACCAGGAAGATCCATACTTAAGGAACCTGGGAAAAGAAAAAGAAACGACGTATGAATCAGAAACAACGGTAAGGCGACCAGTTTTATCGTTTTTGTTTTGGTCGTTTCTTGTTTTATTGATCCTTGGGTTTTTAACCGCCGCTTACTGGTGGTATTTACAAAAAAAACAAAATCCTGAAGAAATTGCCAAAGTCCTGAAAGACCTTCCCACAGACAAAAAAGCACTGAGCCTTCTTGTCGATAAACCGTATCTGCCAGATGATTCGGTGAATCCGAAACTTGCAGCCTGTCTCAATGCCTATCACAACCGTTATGTGAACCGAGTGGGCACGGTTTGTGAAGAGTTTCTCAATTCCCCTGGCAGTGACGAAGACAAATCCATTGCCCTGACTGTGCTTGGGGTGATGTATGATGAAGCAGGGCGTTACATCAATGCCATCGAACGATTGGAAAAAGCCATCCAATACGATTCCAAAAACTATTTTGCCTTTTATAATTTGTCCCTCGCTTTCAAACACGCAGGGAAATTTGAAGAAGCAAGGCGTGCCGCCCAGCGTGCCAAAGAAATTGCACCTAACGACTACCGTGTGGCCCTCTTACAAGGAAACCTGTTCCAAGAAATTGGGGACCCGACAAGTGCCATTGAAGCTTATAAAGAAGGACAAGCCCTTGCTCCAAGTGATGTCACACTTACCTATAACCTTGCGATCAGTTATCTAAAACAAGGGAATATGGCCGAAGCTATCTCCGAGTTCCAAAAAGTGGTACAAACGGCACCGAATTCCCAAACTGCTGTTTTGTCTTATGGCCACTTGGGAACTATCTTTTACCAAAGAGAAGACTATGACCGTGCGGAGTATTACTTCCGAGAAGTGATTCGCCTGAAAACGGGAGATGCCAAAGCTTACTATAACTTAGGTTTGGTGTATTTGAAGAAAAAAGTCCCAGAAGAGGCGGCCAAATACTTCCAAAAGGCACTCGATTCGAATGCAAACGAACCAGAGGTGTATCGTTACATCGCTGATGCGTTTTTGTCCATGGGACAAACCAATATGGCAATCACTGCTTTAAAAAAAGCGTTACTCTTAAAACCTTCGGATGTGGATTCCCTTTTTGCTCTTGCTGAGCTTTATTATAAAAAAGGGGAACTTGTGGAAGCGGAGAGTTTATTTCGTAGGATCATCCGCCTTACCCCTGGGGATACGTATTCAGAAACAGCCTATGTGAATTTAGGGATCATCTTGGATGAAATGGAACGGTACTCGGAAAGTATAGCGGCCTTTGAAGGAGCCCTTGCTTTAAATCCCAAAAACCAATCAGCCTATTACAATTTGGGTCTTTCCTATTTACACGCGGGAAAACCAACGATGGCAATCGAGTCCTTACGAAAGTCCCAAGCCCTGGATCCGAATCATGTTCCGTCAAGACTTGCCATCGCCGATTATTATTTAGAAAACCGTTTTTATAACGAAGCCATTTCCGAATACGAAGAAGCCATTGCATGGAAACCCGAACTCTATGAAGCAAGACTGAAACTGGCAGATGTTTACATCCAAACCAAAAATTACCCTGCTGCCGAGAAGATGTTAGTGTATGTGTTGGAAAATGCCAAAGACCCAAAAGAAATCAAACTCGCTCATAGAAAACTTGCCTTAAGTTATGCGAGTAGTGGAAACTCAGGGTTATCACGAAAAGCAAAAGAAGAAGCCTTTCGTGCCACTCACATTGATCCAGAGGATATGGAATCAAGGTTAGTACTCGCCAAAATCCTCATCGATTCGGGTTCCCTTGTGGACAGAGAAAAAGCAATTGAAGAGTTAACTGTCATTACACGCTCGGATGTGACACCTACCATTTCCTCCAAAGCACATAATTATTTGGGTGTTTGTTATTTTAAAAACGGGGAATTCAAACGAGCACTTTCCAGTTTCCAAACGGCCATTGATCTAAATCCCAGTTTGTCAGAAGCCTATGAAAACAAACGAGCCGCTCGAGCTCAGTATGAAAAATCTTTAGAATCCAAAAAGAGAACTTTTTATTGAGTTTGTTTGATTTTATCCCTCATCCTAAATTCCCGGAATATTACGAAATCTGCCGGCATACGGGCGTTCTGCGATTTCTTCCCGCAAAACAAAGAGAATACGGGGACAGTTATTTTATGGAAGAATACAAGTCCCAATACAAAAAGTCCTATTACGAAGATGAACCCAATCTTCGTGCTATGGCAAAACGCAGGCTCGCAAACTTGTCAAAGTTTGCTCCTGTCCCTAAAGTAGAAAAAGTTGATTCCAAGAAGAGTTCTCCCTTCTTAAACCAAACACTACTCGAGATTGGTTCGGCTGCTGGATTTTTTTTAGACGAAGCAAGGATTGCCGGTTACCAAACGAAGGGCCTCGAACTCTCTCCAAAAGAAGTGGAATATTCGAGAAACACTCTTGGGCTCGATGTCGAAAGTTCATCTGTTCTCTCGATAGAAGAGGGGGAATGGAAAGAATCCTTCTCTGTGGTATCTGCTTTTTTTGTAATCGAACACATTGATGACATCGAAGGGATTTGGAAGAGGTTGCAGACTTGGCTGAAACCTGGTGGGTTTTTGTATTTGGCAGTTCCTTCTAGTTTTGGGCCAAGTTTTCAGACCAATCCTAAGGAATGGTTTAGGACCCATCCCTCAGACCACTTTTTTGACTACTCAGTCCACTCCCTGAAAAAACTCTTGTCAATCCTTGGCTTTGAAGTGAACTATGTTAGACCTATGTCGTATCACTCCTACCGGGATTTAGGCCTCCGAGGCAAACTCCCTGAATGGCTGTATCGGCTATACGCAAACCAATTTGCCTATGGTGATACCATCGAACTGATTGCCAGAAAAAGAACACACTGAAATCCAATATGAAATTTAACGAATTACCTTTCCACGAGTCTCTAAAGAAAGCCTTAGACAAAATCGGCTACACAGAGCTCACACCCATCCAAGCCAAATCCATCCCGTTCGCCATGGAAGGACATGACCTCACTGGTCTTGCCCAAACTGGTACCGGAAAAACGATGGCCTTTTTACTTCCCACTTTGCATAGACTTCTCTCTGCAGAGGAAGAGGAAGCACTTCCGTATGCACTTGTCCTTGCACCCACAAGAGAACTCACGATCCAGATCGCAGAAGAAGCAAAAAAATTACTAGAGTTTACCGACCTCGGTGTGGCTACCATCATCGGAGGAACTGATTACAAATCGCAAGAACAAGCCCTTGGAAACAAAGCTTGTATCATCGTGGCAACTCCAGGACGACTCATTGACTTTGTGAAAAACCATGGACTTTCTTTGGAAAACATCAAAGTGGTGATCCTCGATGAAGCGGACAGAATGTTCGATATGGGATTTGTGCAAGACCTCAAGTACATCTTCCACAAATGTAAAAACAGAAAACAATCCTTACTCTTTAGTGCCACCCTCAGTTACGAAGTGGTACGACTTGCCAGCAGGTATTTGAACGAACCCATTGAAGTTCACATCAATCCGGAAAAAGTCATCACAGAACGGATCGACCAAACCCTCTTACACTTGGGGAGGGAAGAAAAACTCCCTTACCTCGTCAATTCTTTGTTAAACTATCAGATCGAAGGCCTTGGGATCATTTTTACAAACTACAAAATGAATATCCCTAAAATTGTTTCTGTATTACGAAGATACGGAATCACTGCCACGGGACTTTCCTCCGAACTGGACCAAAAGAAACGGATACGTCTCCTTCGTGATTTCAAAGCGGGCAAGTACAAATACCTCATCGCAACAGATGTTGCTTCTCGTGGGATAGACATAGAAAATATTGATGTGGTTTATAATTATGACCTTCCACAAGATGCAGAAAACTATGTGCACCGAATTGGTCGTACCGCTCGTGCAGGTAGGAAAGGTCAATCGATTGGCCTTTGTTCCGAAACAGATTATACAGAACTGGAACGCATTGAAAAGTATCTTAACTCGAAAATCCCTGTGGGTGAAATCCGGGAAGAGTATCTAGAATTCCCAACTGGTGAATTCACTCCTGTGTTTGCCGACGAAGTGATCCCTGGTGAAAAAAAATACCAAGACCGCGAACGAGGTGGAAGGGGTGGAAAACCAAGACGGGGAGACCAGTCTGGGCGAGGGGATCGCACAGAACGGGGTGGCGAGAGAGGCGAACATCGGTCAGGTGACAGGAATCGCCATAAAGGAAAATCGGGTGGACACCTACCTGCAAAGATGTCCCATCCAGAAGGCCATAGTCATGGACACCCAAGTGATCACAAACACCCAGCGAAGATGACCCACCATGAATTCAAACATGGACACCAAACGAAAGATGGTAAGGGCAAACCTGGGCATAAGAAAAACCAACAAGGGAAATCTTTCCAAAAGAATGACCCAAGACGGAATCTCTTCGATATCAACGAAGTGAAACAATCCAAAAAACAGAAACAATCGATTTGGAAACGAATCCTTTCTTTTTTCAAAAAAGATTAATCCTTCTTTTACTGATTGTTTTCCCGTGTCTCGTAAACGCTGAAGTCACAAAACTTCCGCTTTACGGGAAAGGGAATTATGTTGGTTTTTCAGATTTAAAAACCATATTACCTGAACTTTCCACCAAACTAAAGAAATACACAAATGTGGGTTCCATTTACACACCACAAGGGAATATCCAATTCAGGATTGGCAGTAGTTTTTACACTTTGGATGGTAAGATTTATAAAATCCCAAAAGCTATTTTAAAGAAGGAGGATGAAGTTTACCTTCCTCTCGATTTAGTGGAAGCGATTTTACTCAATTTAATCGCGTATGATGTTCGTTACCAATTCAAAGAAACTGAACTCATGGTTCTTGTTCCCAAGGAAAATACCCCCAAACGAAACTTAGGTGTAAAAGCCATCATCATAGATGCTGGGCATGGAGGAAAGGACCCAGGGACTTCGGACACGACGGGGTATTTTGAAAAAGAAGTAAGCCTTGGTGTTGCCCGTTATACCTATTTGTACTTACGTAAATACTATCCAGAAATTCGAGTAGAGATGGTAAGAAAGGACGATCGATTTGTGGAACTCGAAGATCGTTCCAAATTTGCCAATCGTGTATTGTCTGATACAAGAGATGTGATTTTTATCAGTTTCCATTGTAATGCCTCTCTTTCCGAAAAAGCAGCTGGGTTCGAAGTGTATTACTTATCGCAAAGCCCAAGTACAGAAAACGCAAGGGAAACGGCTCTCATCGAAAATCGGTATATCGGAAAACACAAAAATCCTGTGGTTTCACAAATCCAGTCCCAAATGTTATCGAGTGTGACCCAAAGGCGTTCCAAAAAATTGGCAGATTCCGTCGCAAACCAATACGAAAAAGCCCTTAGCCCTGAAATTCCCGCAAGAGGAGTGAAAAAGGCCGATTTTTCCGTCTTGCGAGGAAGCCTTATGCCTGCTGTACTTGTGGAAATGGGGTATCTCACAAACCCTGAAGAAAGTAAAAAACTGCGAGATAAAACCTTCCAAAAGAAAATTGCTCGGAGTGTGATTAAAGGAATTCATGAATACGCATCTGCAAAAGATTAAAGAGTTACTTAAGAACTATTGGGAATTTTTAAAAATCGTTTCCATTCGGTTTTATAAAATTGGAACAGGCGAAACCAAACTCACTCGTGATTTTATTTTTTTATTTGGTTCATGGTTTAGTTTACTTTTGTTTTTTAGTTTTTTCATCTTGGCGGAACAAAATCCATTCCGTCTGTTAGTTCCCTTCCAATTGTATTCCTATCCTTCTTTGGACCATAGGGAATCCATCATTGTCTATATTTCCAACGGAGAAGGGGAACAAATCCCAATTCACAGAAAGGTATTAAAACAAGAAGAACCTACGGCTCTCATTTACCAAATTGTTGGTGAGGTTGGTGCACCACCTTATTTTGATTCGGTGGAAGCATTGGCAAAAGATGGGAAACTTTTTTCCCCTAAAAAACTTTTGGACATTCGGTTTGCGATCAAACAATCTTGGTTTCTTGATCAAAATCAAAAATTGGTAATTGATTGGAATACAAATCGTTTAGAGTCCATCATGGAAAAATACCGATTACCACGTACCAAATCAGAAGATGATTCGGCCGATGCCGACGAAGAAAATTCCAATGCACCTGTTGACACCATCACTTATTACACTGGTGGTATGGAAACTGGTCCCAAAGAATCCGAAGAAGTATTAAACAAACGAAGGATCCAAGCAATGGATCAAACCTTACGTGCGTTAAATGCAAGTCTTTTTGAAAACTTCAAAGAAGTCAAAACCATCGAACATAAATTTTCAGGAAATTCCAATCCCGTATACCAATGGGAAACCATTTCTCCTCTCGCCACTCGTTAATTTAGGGCTTTCCCTCTGGATTTTCTCCATTTTTCAAAATTTGCTCATGGAAAATGGAGAAATACCGATGATCGTATCGGGAAAAATAGAATTTTTTTTAAAAAAAATAAAACGCTAAAGTAGCCAAAAATTGCCAGAAACAGGCAATTAACCCCAAAAATCTCCGAAAACTACTCAATTTCTTCGAATTAATTTCTTCTATCCAAGCACCGACATACTAAGGGAATAAATAGAGATTTTAGGCACCTATGGGGCCTGAAAGCCAGACACAAAAAAAGCGAGAGAAGGGATTCTCTTGTTTGCCAGATCAAGTTTCAAGGAGGAAACCAATGATCATAAACCACAATTTAGCCGCGATCAACTCACATCGCGTCCTCAAGTTCCAAAACGAGGAAGTTTCCAAGAACATGGAAAAACTATCCTCTGGTATGCGAATCAACCGAGCAGGTGATGATGCATCAGGCCTTGCCGTTTCGGAAAAAATGAGAACGCAAGTGAATGGTCTTAGACAAGCAGAAAGAAATACCGAAGACGGTATGAGCCTTATCCAAACAACGGAAGGGTATTTGCAAGAATCGAATGATATCATTCAAAGAATTCGAACTCTTGCAATTCAATCGTCTAACGGTATTTATACTGAAGAAGACAGACAAATGATCCAAGTTGAAGTTTCACAACTTATCGACGAAGTGGACAGAATTGCTTCTCAAGCTGAATTCAATAAAATGAATTTACTTCAAGGGGATTTTGCACGTGGATCTAGAACAACCTCCATGTGGTTTCATTTGGGACCAAACATGCACCAAAGAGAAAGAGTGTTCATTGCTACAATGACAGCACGTTCACTTAATCTTAAAGGTCAAAGTGGAGAACTCTTGTCTTTGTCAACTGCTGATAAGTCAAATGATGCGATCGGAACTTTGGATGCTGCGTTAACACGTATTAGCAAACAAAGAGCAAACTTAGGTGCTTACTTTAACCGTCTTGAGCATACTGCAAAAGGGCTCATGAACGCTTATGAGAATACCCAAGCTTCCGAGTCTAGGATCCGTGATGCGGATATGGCAGAAGAAACTGTGGCTTTCACAAAGAACCAGATTTTAGTTCAATCTGGAACTGCTATGTTAGCTCAGGCGAATGTTCGTCCACAAGGAGTTCTTTCTCTCCTTCGTTAACATTAGTTAACGAAGAGGGTGGTTAGTGTAACTGAAGAGTTGTAATTAGATAATCAGCCGGCTTTCCCCTGCCAGGTGGCAAAATGAAAGCTCATCCTTGACACCGGACAGGGATTGTCCGGCTAAGAACGAAAGACATACCGTTCTTGGTTATACACAAAGGAGTGTAGGCCAATGATTATCAATCACAACATGAGTGCGATACAATCACATCGTGCTCTCAAGTTTACACAATGGGATGTAGATAAGACCATGAGGAACCTCTCCACTGGGCAAAGGATTAACCTTGCCGGTGATGATGCTTCTGGTCTTGCTGTTTCGGAAAAACTACGAACACAAATTCGTGGTTTACGTCAGGCGGAAAGGAATACGGAAGATGGACTTAGTTTCATCCAGACTGCAGAGGGTTACCTTGACCAGTCGGCTGAAATCATCCAACGAATCCGGACCTTAGCGATCCAGACTTCGAACGGAATCTACACACCTGAGGACAGGCAACTCGTGCAGGTAGAAGTATCTGCGCTGGTGGATGAGATCGATCGAATCGCTTCGCAAGCAGAGTTCAACAAAATGAAACTGTTTGAAGGAGACTTCGCTCGAAAGTCAACGAAAGCATCGATGTGGTTTCACATGGGAGCAAACGCAAGGCAAAGAGAGCGTTTCTACATTGGAACTATGACTTCGAAAGCTCTTAAGATGTCAGAAGGGGCAATTAAAATTGCACTCTCTACACCTGGAAAAGCAGACGAAGCGATTGCAAAAGCGGACTTCGCCTTGAACAAGATCATGAAGCAGAGAGCAGATATGGGAGCTTATCAAAATAGGCTCGAAAGTACTGCAAAAGGCCTCATGGGTGCATACGAAAATATGCAAGCATCCGAATCAAGGATTAGGGACGCAGATATGGCTGAGGAAATGGTAGCGCTCACGACGAAACAAATTCTCGTGCAAAGCGGTACGGCAATGCTAGCGCAAGCCAGCCTCAGACCAAATTCTGTACTACGACTTTTGAATAACGCTTAAGTTGTAGAAGGCAAGAGTTGCCTTAAGACGGTTGCCTCTTCTCGAAGGAAACTTTGAGGAGGGGCTTTTTTATTGTTTCCCTTATCATGAGAATCATGATTGGGATGAATCTACTTAGATTGTAATTCTAAATCCGTATAAATATTGTTTGGTTGTCCAAAGACAAAAAGTCTTTTACCGATCAAAACTGCCCGATTGGCGATGGGATTGAATCCAGAATTAAAACTGATATTTGGATTGGAACAAGTCCATTTTTCCCATGGAGTAAATAGACTTTTCCATTTGCATATAGACAGGGCCAGGACGTTCGTGAAGGATATGCGGGGGTAGTGATGAGTGTATTAGTGCAAACTCCAGAATCAGTGGTTCTATCGACAAGACCATCTCCCATTATATACGCACTTGTGCTATTGTATTTCACCATACAATAACCTTGGATCAATACAGTTGAATTCCAATTTAATCCATTGTCTAGTGAATTTTAATGCGACAATTGGAATCGACCTGTAAAAGCTACAAAAATATTTGTATTGGCATTGTTGATCAAGACACCTAATAGAGAGTAAGTGGTTCCATTCGTACTGGAATAGAGTCCTGTTGTTAAGTTTGAATTCCTAATATAAACCGCATAGGTTGTTAGGCTATTTTGGTCAAACACCACTGAATCAGTTGGATCGGTAGTCCCAAAGGGAGATGTAATAGTTGTCGAATCTTGAATGGTACCATTGTTGATGAAATCGTTTAAGAGGAGGGACGGTATAAATCGTTGGAAATCTTAAAAATCAAAAAGAATCATTTTGAAAAAAGGTTGAATTCGTTTGGTTTTTAAGGTGATACTGATCAATTACAATGAAATTGATATACCTCTTACTCGGAGACCCCAAAAAACATTCACTCGAACATCGACTATTTAATACAGTATCCCTCATAAATGGAGTATTAAATTTACTGGGAGTTTTTGGTGTTTTGTATTTAGAGAATTATTTGGTTCTCATCTGTTTGAATGTAGGTTCTGGGTTTCTCATGCTTGTCATGTACTACTTAAGCCGAGTCAAAAGTATCTACTTCATATTGTATTGGCCTTTTAACTTAACGATTTTATTTTATCTTGCATCAATGTGGTTTTTTAATGGAGGTTCTATTGGTGGAAATCATTATTATTTGATTCCTTCGCTTGTGATTGCACTGATCCTCATTCGGAATCATAATATATGGATTGTTTATTCCATTTATATTGGTGTCTCTGCTTCTCTTTATATAGTGGAATACTTTCACAAAGATTGGGTCACAGGGTATGCCACTGAAATGGATCGTTACATGGATGCTGGTGGAAATTATTTATTCGTACAAATCCTGACAGGGATTTTAATTTTTATCCTAAGTCGTAATTTGAATATAGAAAGAAAAAAATCTGAAGCTTTGCTCCTCAATATCCTTCCCGAACCCATTGCCGATGAATTAAAAAGAGAAGCAAGAGTGGTACCAAAACGATATGAGAAATCTTCTGTCTTATTTTGTGATATGGTTGGGTTTACCAAAATTGCAGAAACAATGAATGCTGAAGTTTTAGTCCACGAACTCGATCAAATCTTTCGTGCCTTTGATCGAATTTGTAAAGAAAATCGAATGGAAAAAATCAAAACCATAGGTGATGCCTATATGGCAGTTGGGGGAATTCCAAAGGAAAATTCTACCAATGCCGTAGATGCAGTGTTATGTGGCTTGGGATTCCAGTCATATATGGCTGAACAAAAAGAAATCCATCAATTACATGGTAGAGCATTTTGGGAAATCCGATTGGGAATTCATATCGGACCACTTGTTGCGGGTGTTGTGGGAAGTGATAAATTTGCCTATGATGTTTGGGGTGATACAGTGAATACCGCAAGTAGGCTTGAGAGTAGTGGTGTTGTTGCCGAAGTGAATATTTCGCGTTCCGTGTATGAAGAAGTTCAAAAAATCTTCGAATGTGAACCAAGAGGATTTGTTTCAATTAAAAACAAAGCTGACATTGAAATGTATTTGGTGAAGGGTTTTTTACCTGAATATGCAAGTCCCATCGACTCCAAACTACCCAACGAATTATTCCAAAGACTTTATAAAACCGGTGCTTTGTTTTATACAAATGAAGTTGAATCATAACCGAATCCATTTGCTCCTGGTGGGTACTAAAAAATGGATCCAAATGGTAATTTGGATCCAGGTAATGTTTCTCCAATGTGTTCCGCATCTAGAAGGAAAGGAGAAGATCGAGAAATTTACAATTCAAACGAAAGAAGGAAACATATTCACGTTAACGAATGATTGCCGATCGAAGTCAAAATTAATGGTCTTTGTTCATGGGTCTCCAGGGAATGGTTCCGATTTTTTGCCGTATTTAAAAGATAAGGATTTCCAAACTCATTTTTGTATGTTGTCTCCTGATCGGCTTGGATTTGGTTTATCAGAACAAGAGAAATTTATTCCCAGTGTGAATGCCCAAGGCAAAGGAATTTCGGAAATGATCCAATCCTTTATAGAGAACCAAAAACTTTCAGTGACTTCCATTATCATTGTTGGACATTCCTATGGAGGACCCGTTTCTATGAAGTCCTTCCACTTACTAAGTGAAAACTTGAAGAAGAATGGAAAGGTTTTTTTACTCTCGGCACCAATGGATCCCAAATATGAAGAACTTAGATTTTATAACCACATTGCTAAGAGTGTTATGATTGAATGGATTTTGCCCAAGTCTTGGGTACGAAGTAACGAAGAAATGTTTCAATTAAAACAAGACTTAATCGATTTGGGATTTGAATTGAAACAATCTCGGTTTCCGGTTGTCATGGTACACGGTGATTCGGATGGGCTTGTCCCTTGGGAACACACAAATTATTTAAATCATGAATCATACAAAGGTGAATCGAAAGTGTATCTTCTTTCGGGAGGGAGTCATTTTATCCCTTGGACAAGGTTTTCTGAAATCAAATCAATTGTATTCAAAGAGGTCTCCATATGAAATTAATCCTATTCCATCCTTATAGTTTTTATATCGCTAGAACATTGATTGTTCTGATCATCGGGCAAACTTTATACTTTAAATTTACTGGTTCAGAAGAATCTAAATACATCTTTACCGTTCTTGCGATGGAACCGTGGGGGAGAATTGGTTTGGGGATTTTAGAAACCATTTGTATTATCCTCCTATTGTTCCCACGTTTGGTTTGGTTAGGTGCTCTATTGGCATCAAACCTGATGTTCGGTGCAATTTTATCTCATTTAGTGTTTTTGGGCATTGTTGTCCAAAATGATGGTGGATTACTCTTTATTTTGGCCCTTTTGGTATTCCTATTGTCTCTGTATGTTGTGTATTATGAGAGAAAAAAAATTCCTTATCTTAGGGACTTATTTCCAATCGACTGAATTTTTTTCGGTATTGGTTGTGTTGTCGAATCAATTGAACCAATTTCCCATATGGGTATAAATGAATTCCTCTTTGGTAGTTTTGGTACCCAATTTCAAAGATGAATTTCCATTGTTTCCATAAAATGGAATAACTTTGTCTGATCGAAAACTTGGGATCATATAGATTGGTAGATTCACTTGTCACTCCATTCAGTTCGATGATTTTAAATCCATTTCCTTCTTGGAATTTTTTTACATCTTGGAACCGTATATCAAACCTTCCGAAATAGAATCCTTTGGTATTGTCTCCTATTTTGATCAATTCTGTTTCTAGTTTATTTGTGAGGAGATAACCTCCGTCCTGGAACATACAACCTTGGATATGGTTTCCTATGGAACCTATCCTTCGTTTTTCTCCAAGTGGTATGATTTGCTGTAATTTTCCAAGATTGTGTTTTTTATGAGTTTCCATTTGGAAACGGAATCTAGGATGAGTTTCAATCAATGATTCTAAGGTTGAAATTCCATCTCCGATGATTTCAGGAAACACTTTGTCAGTCACAGAAAAAATCACTCCCTGCGATTCATTGGGATACCTGCAGTAAAAGATACCCACTTCAAATGGTCCTTCTATCCATTCTTGTAATAACCAATCGATAGGATATGTTTGTAAAACGTTTGTGAGTTCACTCATAGTATGGATTTTTTGTACCAAAAAGCCTCTTTCACCTTTGTCTGGTTTTGCGATGATTGGAAACTTAATTTTGTTTTTGGTGAGCCACTGTTTGATCAATGTTTCTGGTTCTTGTGTGCCAGACGAAACCAAACAAGATTTGGCTATGTATTTGTTTGGAATGAGGTTTAAGATATCATATTTCGATTCACCAGCGATCCCTGAGGCGATGATTCCTGGATTTGTTGCTGTGAGATATCGTATTCCTCTATACCGAATGGACAAATAGAAGAGATAAGGTATGAGTGGAAGATAAAAGATTGTACTTGGCCAAAATTCCATTTGGGATAACTTGGTCCATTGCAGTGTAACCCTTTTTCTCTTTTCGGGAATGAGAATGGTTTGGAAAAGAAGATAGAACCCGTAAAAACTTAGTCCAATTCCAATACTTGTCCACAAATTGGATTGGTTGAAATAATATTCACTGATCCACTTTCCATAATAAAATACCAAGGATACGAATAGAGTGGTCCAAATCAAAACAGCTAAAAAACTGCTCCATACAAAAACGAGAAATGGCATTTTAAAATACCCACTCATGAGGTAGAGGGGTAACCTAGTGCCCGGTAAAAAACGAGAAATCATCACCGAAAGACTAAACTTTGATTGCCAATGTTTGTAAAGAGTTTGGGAACTAATTTTGGATTCCCAGTTCTTCATTGGTTTCCATAATTTTAAATACGATCCAAAAAAGAATCCCACAAAATAAAGCAGTAAATCACCTACGAAGATTCCAAGTCCAGTCACAAGGATTGCAGGTAATAATAGAAGTTTCCCTTCTTTCGCAAGTAAACCAGAGCTGATACAGGTTAAGTCTTCTGATACAAAGGTAGAAAAAAAGAGAATTAGAAATAAATTTCCCACTACAGACGAATTTAGTATTTTTTTGGAATTGGTCAATTGAAATCATATTTTTAATGTTTGCAACCAAACTTCTGATTTGATGACTTAATCCAAATGCCAAAAATATTGATCCAGTTGTTCCATCCATTTTTGGAAAAATCGAAAGCAAATCAAATGTTATTAGATTCCATACCCATCTCAGATCATATCACCTTACGAGACTTATATGAAATTTATCCTAATTTTACGATTGATGTCAAGTTAGAGCAAAAGATTCTTTTGGAACATGATGTAATCCTCTTCCAACATCCTTTTTATTGGTACAGTTGCCCGCCACTGATGAAACAATGGTTCGATTTTGTTTTGGAAGATGGTTGGGCCTATGGTAAAAATGGAAATTCATTAAATGGTAAAAAATGGATCCAAACCATTACCACAGGTGGATCCGAAATGGCATATAAGGAAGACGGCTTTCATAAACATCGTATTGAGGATTTTCTTTTACCTTTTCGAAGGACAGCAGAGCTTTGTAAGATGGATTACCAACCTCCTTTTTTAGTCCAAGGGACATTCCAATTAAAAGAAGGAGATTTCCAAAAAGAATCCCTTCGTTATCGAAATTTCATTCTTTCATTCTTAGAGGCAAAACATGGGTGAGGTCAATTTTTTCATTCAAGCAATCATTTATCTTACAAGTGCCATCATTATGGTTCCCATTGCCAATCGATTGGGACTTGGTTCAGTCCTTGGTTATTTGGTTGCAGGTATTGTCATCGGGCCATTTGTTTTTGGTTTTGTGGGAACGGAAGGAAAAGACCTTTTGCATTTTGCAGAATTTGGTGTTGTGATGATGTTATTTGCAATTGGTTTAGAATTGGAACTAAACCTTTTATGGAGGTTAAAGTTCTGGTTACTCGGCTTAGGTGGTCTTCAGTTAGTATTGACTACTGTTTTTGTATTTTTATTTTCCATAGGTTTTCAATTTTCTTGGAAATCCTCAATTGCGCTCGGATTCATCTTATCTCTCTCTTCTACAGCGATTGTTTTACAAACATTAAAAGAGAAAGGATTGATGAAATCCATCTCAGGGCAAGCTTCGTTTTCGATCCTTCTTTTCCAAGATATGGCAGTGATTCCGATTCTTGCCATCTTCCCAATGTTAAGTGAAGGAGATGTGATCACAAACGACCATGGACATTCTCTTGTAGACCATTTACCTGGTTACCAAAAAACACTCGTTGTCCTTTTTGTGGTAATTGGGATTATCTTAATCGGTAGGTATATCTTAAGTCCTATTTTCCGATTGATCGCCAAGTCTGGAAGCCGTGAGATTTTTACAGGTGCAAGTTTGTTACTTGTGATTGCCATCTCAGTCCTCATGACTTCTGTGGGGGTTTCTGCAGCACTTGGAACATTCCTTGCGGGAGTTGTGCTTGCGAGTAGCGAATTTCGTCATGAATTAGAAAGTAATATAGAACCTTTTAAAGGTTTGTTACTTGGTTTGTTTTTTTTAAGTGTGGGTGCTTCCATGGAACTCCCTGTCGTTTTCCAACACCCGATGAAAATTGTTGGCATTGTTGTTGGTATTATCTTTCTAAAAGCTCTCGTCTTACTCCTACTTGGTTTTTTGTTTAAACTTCCCTTGGACCAAAATTTATACATGGCTTTGGCATTATCACAAGTAGGAGAATTTTCATTCGTTTTATTTGGTTATTCCGAAGGATTGGGAATTTTTGATAAGGACACAATTGTCATCCTTGTTGCTTGTGTGGCTCTCAGTATGGCATTTACACCCATATTATTATTGTTATATGAGAAAACAATTTTTGAAGCCTTACAATCGAAGGCACCAAAGAAACAAACAAACCAAACCTTAGAAAAAGAAGAAAATCCAGTCATCATATGTGGATTTGGTCGTTTTGGAAATATGGTTGGTAGATTTTTACGATCAAATGGGATTGGAATTACAATTTTAGATTATGATGCGGATCGAGTGGAGATGCTTGGACGATTTGGATTTAAGGTTTTTTTTGGAGATGCAACACGCATTGAACTATTGGAGAGTGCTGGTTTAGAACATGCAAAAGTTTTAATTGCTGCCCTTGACCATCCTGAAAAACAACACGAACTCATTCGTAATGTAAAACACCATTATCCAAATTTACAAATTGTTGCCAGAGCCGGCGATCGAGAAGAAGCATATGACTTAAAAGAAATGGGACTTTCCTTCATTTACCGCGAAACCAGAGAAACCGCTGTGAAACTGGGAGGAGATGTTTTAAAATTACTGGGAACGAGATCCTATGCAGCGGAACGTGCTAAAAATTTATTCTTAGCACATGATGATGAAACCTTCCATGAACTATTTGACTTACGCAAAGACCGAGTCCAGTACATTAGCCTTGCCAAACAAAGGAATTCAGAATTAGAACGATTGATGTTTGTTGATTTAGGAAAAGAAGACGAATTGGATTTGGATTCTTGGAGTGAAATGGAACGAATGTAACTTGGTTAGAAAAAGAATGGTTTAAAAAAAAGAATTCCCGAAAGGTCATTTTTACCTTTTCGGGAATAAATTTTTTTCGATGGTTTGATTTTCGTTGGCTTCAGGTTAAAAATTGTACGAGAAGCCAATTTGATTGGGACGATAGGGTTTGGTTTCCGTTTCTCTTTCATAATCTTTAGACTAAAAAGAAATTAGAAACGAAAACAACCTTTATTTTTTAGAATCTAAGATTTGGTTCCACTCATCCAAATATGGTTTTGCCACTTCCAATACAGAAGAGGCATCTCCTTCAATCGTAATGGATTCAATTTTATCCCCTTGTTGGATGGAATTCACAACTTCTTGGTCAGAGGCATCAACCACGGAACCAAACACTGAATGTTTTCCATCAAGCCAAGGTGTGGGAACATGTGTGATAAAAAATTGACTTCCATTGGTTCCAGGGCCTGCATTTGCCATAGAAAGGATACCTGGCTTGTTGTGTTTTAAACTGGAATCAAATTCATCGCGGAATTTATACCCGGGTCCACCCGTTCCAGTTCCCTGTGGACAACCACCTTGGATCATAAAATCAGCAATGACTCGGTGGAATTTTAATCCATCGTAGAATTTCCTTTGTGCCAAATTCACAAAGTTGGCAACCGTATTCGGTGTTTTGTCAGGAGTAAGATCGATTCGGATTTCACCTTTATTGGTTTTGATAACAGCGCGTAAAGTACTCATACCTTTCACTCAATTTCTTTAAATTCCCCTGGCAAGTCGAAAAAAGGTTTGAGTTCTGATAGAAATAGAAGTTATACTTTTAGCGATTTTGGAAATGGGTAAAGTTATGAATCGAACCATCATTGTTTCTCTCCTACTGATCACAGTTTCACTAGTGGCAAAACCCGTTGAAAAACAAAAAAAACAACCAAAAGGAAAACCCATTCCAAATCGGCTTATCGACTATGGTGAATTCAAAAAAATTGTCAATCGATCTGAGTCAGAACGCGAAAACCACCGCCTAACGGAGGATCAGTTTTTAAAGATGATGTCAGAAGATGGTGTTGTTGTCCTTGATGCAAGGAGCGAAAATCGGTTTCGTTTATTGCATATCAAAGGTGCAGTGAATTTACCTTTTACCGAATTTACCAAAGACAGTTTGGCTACAGTGATCCCAGAACCAAAATCCAAAATTCTCATTTATTGTAATAATAATTTTGAAGGCAACGAACAAGCGTTTGCAGCCAAAAGCCCAGCGGCTTCCTTAAATTTATCGACTTACAATTCTCTAAAAGCGTATGGTTATTCAAATATTTTCGAATTGGGTCCACTACTGGATGTGAACCAAACCAAATTACCTCTAGTGAGTGAACCAAAAGAAAACCAAGCTCCCGCGGAATGAACCAAATCGAAATCTATACTTGTGAGTTTGGATCCTAGTTGATTGGATTTGAGATTGGAAATGGGTGAGAAGGTGGGATAAGCTGCAGAGAAAAACATTCGATTCTCTGCAGGAAAATCTGATAAAAGAAAATTTATTTATTTTTGAATTCGATTTCCACAACTCCACGTTTGGAACTGTTGATGTTGAGAGTTTTGCTACTCAAAAAACGGAAACTAGAATCCTTTTTATACATGAGCTCTTCTGCAAACATTGATTCCTTTCCTGGATAAGTAAGTTCCCATTCAGATCCATTCATTTCTGTTTTACGATCATTGATTTGTTTCACCGATGTGTATTCCATCAAATCGTTTTTGAAATTGATTGCATCTTCCAAAGCAAGTCCTTTGAACTTTAAGATCACAGTGTTTTGTTCTGTGAGTTTAAACCATTCGTCTTTGATTTGTTTTCCCACTTTTACAGAAACAAGGTTTGCCCAGTCTTTCACAGCTTGTTCTCTGGAAACTTCTTGGGTGATGTCAGCACCTCGGCCTTCCAAACTCCCTGATCCAAAAATTTTTCCATCACCCCATAATTGGATGATACGGTAAGGGCCTGTTGCCGCTGAACTTAAAAAATCAGTTTTTTTACCGCCAGGTAAAACTACAGGTTTTTGGTCAGTGGTTGTAACTTTTGCTACAATCAAAACTTCCGCACCTGAATCTTGTGCCAGTGTGAGAAGGGGGCTACCTTCTTCTACAGAGGTAAGGTCAAGTTTTGCAAGACTTGGATTTTTTTTGAGAAGGGCAGTGAGTTGGGAACTATCGACAACTTTATTCCCTTTGGTACGGAGTTTTTCAATGAGTTCCGCCTCTGCAATGTTAGTTGCTGATCCAATGGGAAAGGATTTTCCATTCACAACGGTTTGGACAAGGACAGCGATCCTTGGGTTCCCTACATCATCGAGGAGAGCATCCACAGCTGTAGAAAGTTTTGTTGCTTCTACTTCACAACGGACATTGAGACGGATCATGTCTTGGGTATCCAATTTCCATTGTTCTTCACTGATGATGTCGTATTTTTTGACAAAACTATCGGTTTTCCCGTAGAGTTTGGATCCTAGGGATTGCCCATCAGAGACTCCCGACTTTTCTGTGATTTGTTCGCCCACTAGTTTACGGATGGCATTGAGTTTTGCATCTTTGAGTGCCTTGTTACGAGCTAGGGCCAAGTCTCCTTGGTAAATGGGAGCCTCTCCCATAGCAGTGACCACATTGTCAGGTAAAGACGGGTTTTTTTGCGCGGAATTGGACCCAGCACATGCCAAGATGGTGAGGACTAGAATCCCAGTATAGGGAGCAATTCGAAGTCGATGAAGCATGAAGGACATTTCTCCTTGAAGATTTGCTATATTATAGAAACATATACTTACATGACCAATTACTTTTTTAGGTTTTCTCTCTCGTTTCTTGTCCTTGCTTGCCATGGGAACACGGTTCCGCAGTTTCGTGTCCACCCTGCTGATTCCAAAGTTCGATTGTCCCAGGACATTTTTTACGAAAAAATCCTTCCTACCATGGCGGGAAAAAAATTGATGCTTGCGACAAACCCTTCTGGAATTGGAACAAATCCAAAAAAGATCATCTCATCTCTCGAAAAACATAAAATAACATTAGAACATTTGATTGGTTTGGAACATGGATTTCTTGGTTTAGAAGAAGAGTTTAGCCAAACTCCTGTTACTATGGACTCAACTTTTAATCGTCCACTTTATCATATTTATCGAATCAAAGATTCCGAACTAAGAGACTTAGTGAAGGAAGTGGATTTTGTTTTATTTGATGTACAAGATGTGGGAATGCGTTGTTACACTTATTTAAGCGTACTCAAACGTTTGATGGATGCATTAAAAAATACAAAAACCAAACTCATCGTTCTTGATCATATCCATGTGGCGATGCACCTCCCACCCATGGGAGAAAAGATGAGTCCTAAACACCTAAACTTTGCAGGAGAATTTCCTTCCTTACTCATTACGGGGATGACAACAGGAGAAGCTGCACTATTTTATAATAAAGAATACTTAAAAGAATCTGTGGATTTGGATGTGATTCCAGTGGAAGGTTATAAACGTGGGATGTACTTTGAAGATACCGGAATCCCTTGGACAACACCTTCACCTAACTTACCAATGGTGGATTCTGCAAGGAATTATTTATCCCTTGTGTTACTCGAAGGTGTGAATGTATCAGTCGGACGAGGAACCCAAGCTCCTTTTGTTTATTTTGGTGCACCATGGATGACAAATCCTGAAGAACTTGCTTCAAAACTCAGTGCCATCGGCAACAAATCGTATTATTTTTCAACTGTGTATTTTAAACCTACCTTTGGTCCCCATAAAGGAAAAATTTGTTCTGGTTTACGGATGAATTTAGTTAGACCCGATTATGATCCTATGTTACTTGCATATGAACTCATTCGGCTTATGAAAGAAACGTATCCAAACGATTTTAAATGGAGTAAAGGTTCAACAAACCACTGGGTTGACCAATTATGGGGGAATGATCATTTTCGTTCTGCCATCAACGATGGAAAAACCTATATTGAGTTTCATAATACGTATCTTAGTGATGAAGAAAAAGAACGAAAAAAAATTGAACCCTATTTAATCTACTAAGGATCCAAAATGAAGTTTAAATTTACTTTTTTATTATCCATTACTGTTTTGTTAGGTGTTACTTACGCATCGGAAACCAAAATCAAACAAATACCCAAACAAAAAACCGCAAAAGTATTAAAGTCTGTCGCCTATGCAACCATACGATCCACTGTAATGGCAACTCATACTAAATTTGATGAAAAAGAAGCCACTCACCAAACCTGTTCCAATGATTTTCCGAATATGCCAGGTGACTTTCCATGTAATTTTTTGGATGTAACAGGGTCTACCGACCAAGTGCACACTGAGTCCGAAGTGAGTGATGCAGAATTTGCAACAGGAAGGGATCCTGAAGATTTGAATCCAAGTGGAAAAATCCACATCAAAGTATCCAAGGAAAAATCACGAAATTTAAATGGGACTGTGATTTACCTTGGTGAAGGTGAAAACCAGTTATCTCTTTTTTATTCACCCAAAGGACAGATCTCACATTATCTGTACCAAAAAATGATAGTGATCTTTGTATGGAAAAAAATAGAAGAATCACCTTCATTGGCCCAACTTTATTTTGTGAAAGTGAACGATGAATTTTTTCCAGAAGAAGTGAAGGAATTTACCTTTTAGTCCATGCCAAGTTTCCAAGGTTATGTTCGAAAGATGTCCCATAAAGGGACAAAACCTGTTTCCTATTTTTGGGAATATGCAAATTATACTGAGGACAAAAAAACAAAAACAATTGAAGGTAAAGAACTAACTTCAGATGTACCAATCGAATCCTTTCTAGGCAAAAAAATTTCACTCACCACAAATGATGAAATTCGATGTATGCACTGCGGAAAAAAAACAAAAAAGTCATTTAACCAAGGTTATTGTTTTGTTTGTTTTTCAAAATTAGCAGAAAATGATCTTTGTATCATGCGCCCAGAAACATGCCACCATCACAAAGGAACTTGTCGTGATCCTGAATGGGGGAGTACTCATTGTTTTAAAAAACACATTGTATACTTTGCCAATTCCAGTGGCATGAAAGTTGGAATCACAAAAGAAAATCCTGTCACAAACCGATGGGTGGACCAAGGTGCAAAGTTTGGAATCCCAATTTTGGAAGTGAGTTCCAGAAGGGACGCAGGTATTTTAGAACATTTTCTCAGTCAATTTTTACCAGATAAAACATCCTGGCAAAAAATGGTAGCAGGAGACCCTGGAATCATTGATCTCAAAAAAGAAGCTGTCAAATTTTTAAACCATTTAGAAAAAAATGAATTTTTTTCTCCTATCGAAACCAAACAAAAGTTAATCTGGAAACCTATCCTTACAGAAGAAATGATGGAAATCGAGTATCCGATTTTATCTTATCCTTCTAAAATTAAATCTCTAAAACTCACAAAAGAAACACCAGTTGAAGGAACCCTTGTTGGAATCAAAGGTCAATACTTATTATTTGATACTGGTGTCATCAATATACGAAGTTTAGGTGGTCTTTGGATTGAATTCTCCGCCTAACCTCATTCCATTAGGAAATCAGTATACCACCCGTATCTTATTTGAATGTGAGGATTTTTTACTCGCAGAAAAACCAGAAGGAATTCCTGTCCATGAAACAAAAGACCCAAATCGTCTGGACTTTACTCGTTTACTTGCAAATCATTTACAAATTCCTGAACTAAGGACTGTCAATCGATTGGATCTTGGTACGAGTGGAATTGTCTTACTCGGAAAAAATAAAGACAAAAACCTGGAACTAGACCAGTTATTAAAAAATGCAGAGAAAACCTATATTTTTTTATGTGATGGGATTCCAAATTGGAAAGAATACCGAATGGAATGTTTTATAAAAGATGGGAATAAACAAGTAAGTATCGTAAGGAGTGGAGGTAAAAAAGCAATCACGGAGTTTACCATCCTCGAATCTGATGAAAAAAAGAATATATCTTTTGGGCTTGCAAAAATTTTAACAGGAAGAAGGCACCAAATTCGTGTTATGCTTTCTTCTTTGGGTTTTCCTGTCCTAGGAGATACTTTGTATGGGAAAAAAGAAAAAGGAGAAAAACGAATGTATCTCCATTCGTTTCGATTTTCCTTTACTGACTTACAGGGCCAAAATCATATGGTAGAGACAGGTGTTCCTTCTGATTGGATGGGAAGAATGCCATCAATATCTAAATCTCAAATTCCAATGACAAGTCAAATTCGCTATGAATCGTGAACCATTTATTTTGTTTCTAAAAGAACAAAAACTTTATAAAAATCTTACATCAGTTTCCAAATTGATCTCGATTAGTTTTTTAGCCATCTATTTGTATTTATTGTTTAGCTCACGTTATACGGCAAGTCCCTTGATTGTAGTAATTAATTATTTGGCTATTTTTACTGGATTTTCTGGACTTATTCGGTTTAAATACTTTGAAATTCCTAGTATATTATTGTCTGTTTCTGAGTTGGGTTTGGATTCTCCTTTTTATCAATTGAAGTTTGATGAAAAAAAACATGTTTGGAGAAAGTCAGGGAAAGAAGTTGAGTTACCCTTAAATCCAAGTCCCGATTGGATTGTCAGTACTTTGCAATTGGATGACAGATTTCCTTGGAAACGGATTGGAAAATATTATTTGGGTTTTTATCTCATTGTCATCAGTATTTCGGTGTATTATCTCACTTCTATTTATTTAGAGACAGGATTTCAAAACTAAGACAACATTTTTCCTTGTCCCTTAGGCTTGGTTCAAAAAACCTATCCTTATGGCTTTGAATTGTGGCATTGTAGGTCTCCCGAACGTCGGTAAGTCGACTATTTTTAACGCACTCACGAAGGCAGGCGCTCAGGCTGCGAATTATCCTTTTTGTACCATCGAACCAAATACTGGTGTTGTGGAAGTTCCTGACGAAAGGTTAAACCGCCTGGCTGAGATCTACAAACCAAAACGTACTGTTCCCACAATGATTGAGTTTGTGGACATTGCAGGCCTTGTAAAAGGGGCAAGCCAAGGAGAAGGGCTTGGAAACCAATTTTTATCCCACATCCGGGAAGTTGATGCGATTTGCCATGTTGTGAGAGCCTTCCAAGATGAAAATATAACACATGTTCATGGGAAAGTTGATCCTATCGAAGACATTACTGTCATCAATTACGAACTCATCCTTGCCGATTTGGACAGTTTAGAAAAACAACAACAACGAGTTTCAAAAACTGCCAAAACTGGAAATAAAGAAGCAGCAGAAATTTTATCAGTGATGGATAAAATTTTGGAGGCACTTAAAAAAGGGAACAGGGCTTCTACTGTTGAATTAAACGAAGAAGAAGTAAAAATCGCAAAAAAATTCAATTTAATCACCATTAAGCCCGTGTTATACGTAGCTAATATTCTTGATTCGGATGTAAAATCAACAGACAACCCACTTGTTAAAACCATCACCGACTTTGCAAACAAAGAAGGAGCACCAGTTGTCGTTTTATGTGGTCGTTTTGAAGAAGAAATCTCTGGACTTGAAAAAGAAGACCAATTGGCATTTTTAGAAGAGATTGGAGAAAAAGAATCAGGCCTTTCTCGTATGATTCGTGCTTCTTACCAACTCTTAGGCCTACTCACATTTTTTACTGCGGGAGTGGAGGAAGTAAGAGCTTGGACAACCAAACAAGGTAGTTCTGGTCCCGTTGCTGCTAGTGTTATCCATTCTGATTTTGAAAAAGGTTACATCCGTGCGGAAGTGATGCGTTACGAAGATTTAGATCGTACGGGAGACGCTGCAAAAGTAAAAGAAGAAGGGAAACTCCGCGTGGAAGGAAAGGAATACATTGTCCAAGATGGAGATGTGATTTATTTCCGAGTGAATGCTTAAAAAAAAAATCCCGACTTTCGCCGGGATGTCTTTAAGTGTGAACTAGTTTGGAAAAAGAAAGTAGTTACCGAAAGGTAGATCCACTTCTCAAACTATCAATTGCTTATTGTTTCCAGTTTATTGCACACCTTCCAAAAAAATTACGATTGTAGCATAAAATGATACCTACCAATTTCTTTGCCAGATTCAAAAATGGCAAGTTCTGGGCTGGAATCCAAGGTGATGGGTGAGTCAAACATCGATTGGGTACCTAGTTTGGTTAAGGTTTCCACTGGAGTTCCATCCAAAAATAATTTGGCAGACAACCTTTCTGCATTGGATGCTTCCACTGATAAAAAAACTTGGTTTTTTTCTGGATTTGGTTGGAAAACAAAATCCAGATCCCTTCCTGCTACCTGTCTGTGGACTCGGAAAGCACCAAGGTTTCCTTGCCCTCGGAGAGCCAATTGGGAGGTATGTAGGATGGTATTTTCCCAGTCACTCATGAGTACCTTCCAGGAATCGTTTAAAAACTGTAAGTAAATCCGAATTTTGGAATCAGGATTTGGGACTACCGTTTGTAAGATCCTACTGAGAGTGGAAGGATCAACTTCTTCCCCTTGGGACATGAGATACATGGCTTCTTTCAGTTTGAGTCGGTTCATAAATGGATTCGGATCTTTTGTCTCCATACTATTGATGTCCCCCCATTACGGCTTTATTTCCTTGGTTTGTAATTTTTTTATCTTTTCTTTGGCGCGATTGGCTCTAGCTAGTACTGTTCCGATAGGAACTTCTAAAATTTCAGCAATTTCTTTGAATTTATACCCTTTCAGTCGTAAGATGAGGATTTCCTTATGGGGTTCATCTAATGATTCAATGAGATCGTAAAACTCCTTTTTTTCTTCCCATTCGAAATAAACATCCTCTTGGGTTAACCTTTCATCCAGAATATCAATGCTCAAATCGAGAGAAATCCCTTCTCTGTATTCGGTTCGGCGAATGCTCCGTGTTTGGGACATACTGATGTTTTTGGCAATTTCGTTTAAATAGATAATAAAGGCGGGTAAACTTTCTCCCTTGAACTTACGCAATAATTGGTAGTCATTTTCGGTGAGTTTTAAATACACAAGTTGCGAAGTATCTACCACTTCTTCTCTTGGTACGTAATGTGCACAAGTTCCGATGATTAGGCGATGGAATTTTTGGATGAGTGTTTGCCATGCCTCTCTTTTCCCGAGTAAACAATTATCGATTAAACTCCGTATCTCATCACTCATAGTTCTTTCTTCGATTCGACGGAATTTTTGCAATTTATCATTACATTTTCTAATCTTTTTTGAAAATGATGGGATTGGAATAACGTTTGGCGGATGTATAACAACTTTGTTAGGTTTTCTTTCGTTTCAAAACTTGGGTTTTCTACTGAGAATCTTCCATAATCGGAGAAAAAACCAAAAAAACCGAATATTCGAATTTTCTTTTCCTCCGTTGGGAGTTTTTCTAAACAAATTTGTAATTCGTTCAGTTGAAGTTTTTGCCAATCGGAAAACAGAGGGTCAATTTTCCATGAGGAAAGGATTTGTAAAAAATAGGATTTAGACTTCTCATTTTCCGATTTTAAGTCTGCGAGATTCCAAGGGTTTTGTTTTGAATAGTAAAACAGTTGGTAGGTGGATTTTTGATTTGTTTTGATGTCTTGTAATAAGCGAAGTAAAGAGGATCTTCTTTTGGATTCTGGCATATCGGAATACAGAATACGATTGAGACTTAACGTATATTCTCGTTCTTTTCCAAACAATAGAACCTCGTGAGGTTTATAAAAATTGGAATAGAGATAAACTGTTTTTTCCCATTCAGATTGTAATTCACGAACTAAATTTAAATTTTCCGCATTGGAAATCTCGGATGATAAAATTTCTAATTTGGGAAATACTGTCAGTTCAAATAGTTTTTTTTTGATCTGCTTTTCTAAGTTCGCTGTTTCATGTTTAGTTATTTCTGTACATCGTTTGATTTGTAATAATGCATCATAAAAGGAAAGGTAGGAAAGGATTTCTGTGAGTTCTCTGATTTCTTGGAATTTACAAAGTTGAAAATAATAATCATACTCTTCATTTTCTTTGGTTTCTACTTCCCGTAAAATGGGAAAACTCGAAATGGTATAGGCTTCCGAAACGATATTTGGAGTTATTTGGAAGTTTGACCAGATGGATTCAAAAGTCGCTGATTTTGTAAACCATTGGGGTAAAATTGGATTTAAAAAAAAGAAAAACCCAAAAACAAAGAAACCCCTATATTTCAAAACCCACTCCTTGTTTTGAATTCATAATACATTTTTTCTTCAGAAGATCCTTCTGAAAGGATCGACTCTAAGATATCTCGTTTTTGAGTTTCGTCAAGTAACTCATGTTTTGTTTCCAAAAAGAGAAGTGCTTTTTTTCGAAATTCTGGATGAGTGATTTTTTGGATTCTTAATACCAATGGGTCTTTGGGCTGGTTTTTTGGTTGGGACACCACCGAGTTCTCGTTTACAGAATTTCCCTTTGTGTTTTCCATTTGCATTGGAGTTCCAACTGGGTTTTCATTTTGAGGTTCTTTTGTGAAAAGAAGAAAACATAAAATCAGTAATAAACTTGAGACAATGCTTACTATCCTTTTTGGAAGTGGGTTTGGTGCCAAAGTAGAAAATTGCACCAAACTAATGGCTGTTATGATCTCTTTTCCAGATCCTTTTTGTAATTGTTTCCTTATTTTTTCTAAACTTTTTTCTGCATTTTTAGATTCTAAAAAATATTTCCAAAAGGAAATTCCAATTTCCTTGGCTACATTTGTTTCCACCGGATATAAAAATCCAATGACTTGTTTGGCACCAGCTTTTAGAAAACTGGTTGTTAGACCCGCTTGCTTTATGGAGTCAAATGACGAGTAACAGCTATTAAAGAATACTAAGTCTAAATGACTAAATGATCTTGATGCAATTTCATTCATGGAAATGAATTGATCTTTTCCAATAGGGATTCCTTTTTTTTCAGAATGGCCTGCATAGTGTAAATATTTAACAGAATTTAGTTCTTCGATGAAACGAATTTTAGTTAGGTGATTTTGTTTTAGGATTCTGAGGGGAAGTTTTTTTTCGAAAATTGGATATAGGCTGACACATTCTTCATTTACAGTGTTTTCTAAACTGGGAATGACTGGATTACAGATGATCAAGGCAACATTTGTTTTTTTTGAGATTTCCCTTTGGTTTTTTTGAATCCGAATCCCTCGTTTGAAATTTTTATCTTGGAATAAAAATCCATTTGTAGATCTTAAGATTTCCCAAGGAATTGGAGAAAATTCTGGATCAACTAACAACTCGATGGTGCCCCGAAATCCAGGAGTCCTCCAAAAGGGAAGGGATTCACCAAATACGATTTGTTCTAAACTATCCGACTTTTTACCTAGTTTGTCTAAAAATTCCTCCTTTTTGGGATTTTGAGATAAAATTCGTTCTACAAAAATGGACCAATCATTTTGAAATTCCTTCAGTAATTGCCCTGAAAATGGAGTCGTTTTTTCGACGGACCCAAATTGGGACTGTTTTTCTTCCCAAAAACATTCACCATCAGAGATACCTTGGTCAGAGTATTTAGAAATGATTCGGATTTTCATTAGGGTGTCATTTTAGTTTTTGGATGAGGATTTTGATTTGGTCTATCAGTAAATTCACATCTTCTAAAGTTGTAAAACTGCCAGTAGAAATCCGAATTGCTCTAAGGGCTTCTTCTTCAGAATAACCCATTTGAAGTAGAGATTTAGAAGCTTCTCTGGCTCTTGATTTGCAGGAACTTCCCGTAGATACAATGATTCCCTTTTCTTCCAATCCCAGAAGGAAAAAATCAACAGTTTGGATGGGTAAAATGAGAAAGGTTGTATTGGGTAGTCTCGTTTCATTTTTCGCAATGATTTCACAGCCAAAGGATTCTAACTGGTCTTCTAAAATTTTTTGGAAACCTTTTAGTTTTATATTTTTTTCTTCTAAGTTGGTGAGTTGATTTTCTGTTACTTTCTGTAGGCAATTAATTGCAAATGTATTTTCAGTTCCAGCTCTATGTTCATTTTCTTGGTTTCCACCACCAAACAGACGAAAGTTTTTGTTTTCAGTTGGTAAGTAAGTGACGGCGGCACCCATACCTGCACCAATTTTATGACCAGAGAATGTATAACCATCAAACAATTCAAATGGTACAGGGATTTTGCAGAATGCTTGCATCAAATCACTATAAAAAAGTTGGCCATGTTCTTTAGTCAAAGAATGAATTAACTTTGCAGGTTGAATCACTCCTGTTTCATTGCCAGCATACAAACAAATGACAGGTTTTGGATTTTCTTTTAATAACCTTTCCAAATGATTCAAATCGATAGTTCCCGATTTGTTCGTGTGAACCAATAGGGGTGAAAATCCAAAGGAATCTAAGGCAGCGTACATGCTCGCATGTTCAAAGGGGGACACAATCACAGACTCTAAATTTGGGTATAAAATTCGTATACTTTGGATGAGTAAAAAGTTTGCCTCAGTTCCAGTGGAGGAAAAGATAAATTGTTTTTCCTTACCTTTTGTTACTTGGCTCAGATACTTTCTCGTTTGTTCAATTTTGCCTTGGTTTTTAAGAGAATAACGTGTAATTCCCGAAGGATTGTAAAAGTTTTCTAAGTATTCTTTTAAACACGACTCTAAAATTTCTTGGTAGGGGGGGTGAGTCGCATTATAATCAAAATACTTTATATCATTCGCTAAATGGGATTTCATCTGCTTCTTCGTAACGTCCGAGTTTGCGGAGAACGGACCTGGTTAGGTTATGGTATGCCTTTAAGATTTCATCTTTTTTACCACCAACACTTCGTTCGTCGACGTTTCGCAGTTTTGGTTTTAATGAATCGAGAATGGTCAAACTTTTGTTATTTTCTTTTAGTTTGTGGTAACTTTCTGCTTGTTTAAGTTTGGCCTCAAACTCATGAACAAGTAACGCAGGTAAATTGATATCTTCTATTTCAGAAGCTAGTTGGATGTTTGCAGATTCCTTAAATTCAATGGCTGCTTTTTGGTAATAGTTTTCTTCTTCACTGCCTAGTTGGAAATACAGTTCAGCGCGACGAAATTTAAATTTTAAATACTCTCTTTCATCTGCACCAACGAAGTATAAAATTCGTTCGTAAATATCGTCCATTTCTCTCGGAGAAAAATTTTTCATTCCTGTGAGAAGGATTTGCCTAAGCAAGGATTCCAAATAATCATTTGCCGAAACTTCTGAAAAATCACTTCTTTTGATGGAAGATAATACCACACTTCGTTTTTGGACTGCACTGAGGCCACTCGGAACTTTTTCAAGCTCTGTTAGTTTTTTGAGAACATAGGTTTCTGTTTCGACCATATGTGTTTTGTAGGCGAGTAGGATCTCACTTGGCCTACAACTTGCCCATGCGACAGATTCTATTTTTTTTGGTGCGATGAGTTCGGGACCTGAAAATCGTAAGGCACGTTTGTAATAATCAAGAGCCGTTAAAACGGCTTCAATGTGTGAGTTCCAATACTCTTTGGGATTGGGACCGAGTGTTAATTCCCCTTGTGGTGCCATTCTTTGGAAAAGAGGAGACTCCCAATCACTTGCTTTTTCCCGCCATGTGAGTTCTAAAAAATGGTCCTCCACATGTTCTTTGCTACGAAAGTAGAGGCAGGCTTTTTCCATGAGGGTCAGGTCTAGTGGCAAAATGGTGCCTTTTCCATTTTCTTCTGCACTAAAAAATTGGCTAATGGTTTGGAGGAGGTTCGTACCACCTTCCTTTCTGCCTTCGAGAACTGCATCCCCTTTGGCAATCAGAGAGTGGGCGATCCGTGGATTGGGATAACCAAAAAACGAATTGTAAGTGAGGGTGATTTTGGCAAGGATCGTGTCCTTGTTTCTCAGAATCCATGGGAAAGTGATTGCCCACACGAGGAGAACAGCCAGAATGTATTTTAAATTTTCTCGGAAGATTTGGTTCAAGGATTGTCCCTGTACCCGATCTTTGCCGGAATCTACTGATGTTTCAAGCAATTAAAACTCTAAACTACCAATTCCTCTTTGTTTTCTTATGTTTTCTTTCTGTTTTTCCAAACCAGGCAGATCCAACCTCCAAACAGAAAGATTGTTCCCTCCTTGAACCTGGTGTTCCAAGTGAATACTTACTCTCTCGCGCCATCTACGAACAAATTGATGGTTACCAAGCAAACAACCGTAAAAAGACAGCAGAGGCAAAACTTGGCTTTGAAAACTCCGTGTCGTTTTTAGACAAATACCACTCTTGTTTAAAAGAAAAAGGGCAAGGTCCAAGTGCCCAATCAGCGGAAATCCAAGCACAAAATTATTTGGAGTTAGGAAATCCAGGCAAAGCTTGGGAATGGTCTGAGATTGCAAAACAAAACACGAAAGAAGTCACAAAAGAACTTGTTATTTTACAAATGAGGATTCGCCTTCGGGAACAAGACTTAACGAAGGCAACTGAAGTATTGGAACATGATTTGGTCTCTTTTCCCAATGATCCTGATTTTTTGTATTTACTTGGAAATTTGTACTTTGAACGAAAAATGTGGAACCAATCCTTATTGTACTACACCGCTCTTTCTTTTGTCATTGAAAGAAGGGACAATCATTCCAAATACAAATACATCACAGCAAAATCGTTAGGTGAACTGAATTATAAGTTAGATTACCCAAAAATTGCCATCAAACGTTATAATGAATACAATTCAGTTAATAAAAATGATATGGAAGTATTGTTTCGTTTGGCACAAATTTATTTTGTTTTAGGTGATTTTAAGATGTCCAAATTTTATTTGGAACAAATTAGGGAAAAAAATTCGAGAGACATTGACGCCTCTCACATGTTAGCTGAAATTTATTTTTTAGAAGCCCGTGATTTAGCACCTCAGTTTTTTGATACTTTAAAAAATGAGAAAAAAATTCCAAAAGACGGCATCATCCCCATTTTATACCAATTGGTGAACGGCCGTACCACTGGCTTAGATGAAAAACTACGAAATTTTATCAAATCAAATCCAGGTAGATTGTCACCACGTGTCGCTTTCCTTGAGTTAGCTGATAAACTGAATGACCCCGATTACGAACAAATTAATGCAGAAACAGCTCAGTATGCTTACGAATATAGACAATACGGGCTTGCTGAAAAAATCCTCAAACGAGGGAAACATAGACTGAACTCAACCCGATTGGAAGAACAGGCAAGTTACTTAGAAAAAATTGCAAACTGCCAAGAGATGTTAGGACAGTGGAACCATGCAATCCTTTCCATGAAAGAAGCAATTGTTTTGAGTTCGGACCTTGAAAAAAAATTCCGTATGCGATTCCGTTTGGCTTATTTGTATCTGCAAGGTAATTTAAAAAAAGAAAAAGTTTCTGTAGATATTTTGTCCGAAACCATTTCTGAAAATCCGAACCCAACTCATTATTATTTGCGTGGATTGTCTTATTTCCAATTGGAAAAGTACAAAGAAAGTATTAATGATTACACGCAAGCCATCCAAATGGATCCAACCAATCCTAATTTTTATTTTTATAGAGCGACTGCTTACGATAAACTCAAACAATTTCCTGAAACAGAATCAGATCTTAAAAAAACCATTTCTCTCAATCCAAATGCATCCAATGCTATGAATTATTTAGGTTATTTGTATGCTGAAAAAGATATGTTTCCTGAAGAAGCCAAACAATTGTTAACTCAAGCTGTTACATTAGAACCAGATAATCCCGCCTACCAGGACAGTTTGGGTTGGGTGTACTACCGAAAAAAAGACTTTAATTTGGCTTTATTACATCTAAACTTTGCAGCCTCATTGGCTTTGGAACGAGGGTTTGAGGACCCAGTGATTTATGAACATCTGGGAGATGTGTATTTAGCAAAAAAAGACCCAGTCAATGCCGTCCAATTTTTTAAACTTTCACTATCCAAAGACAAAGAGACGTCTAACAAAAACTTGGTGTCAAAAATCAAACGAGTGGAAAAGGAAATTTCAGAATGATTTCTCGTTATCTAACAATTGTTTCCATTTTACTTTTACTCAGCTGCCAATCGGCAGAAGTAGAAGATCCTAATTTTTTAGGAAAAGCAAATGGAAAGTATTTACCCGCAAAGGATAATTCCTCTCAGTCTTTTTTAAAAGAGGTTTTGGACAAAAATCCCGATTTCCCTAGTTTTAAATCAGAATTTTCAATGCAGATCCAAACTTTTGTCCCTAAGAAAGAAAATGTAAATTTGGATGGAAAGGTATTTTTTGCCAAAGATTCAAAACAAATCAAAATCCAATTAATGGATAGTTTTTTTGGAATGGTTTTTACTGAACTCATAGCAAACGAAAACCAAATCCAAATCAAACCAACCAGTACAAAAGAAATCCAAACTTTACCAATGGGTGATATCCTCATCCAAGATCCAAATTCGGGCAAAAAATATACAATTCCCTTTCCTGTGATTTATGCATACCTTACAGGTAATTATTTAAATGAAATCCAGAACCCAAAGGCAAAATTCAATCTAAGTGAAACTAGAGTTGCCCTTTCCAAAGCAGATGGGGATTACGAATATTTTTTTAAAGATGGTAATTTGGACCGATTGGAGTTATCAAGTGGTAAACGGGGACTAAAGGCCATCGCCATTGTGAAAACAAGTGTGAACCAAATTCACCCACCTAAAGAAATCACAACCAAAGTTGTGAGCCTTGATACGGAAAAGGAAAATGTTCTCATCCAAATCAAATTGAAAAAATCACAAATCACCGAAGTATCCCCACAAGTATTTCGTTTTTAAGAGATGAAACATAAGTTTTTTGTTTCGCTTCTATTATTTCCGATCCTTCTTTTTTCTGCGGATTTTCCAGAACATTTGGAAGATCCATTGGAATTACCAATCAAATACTTATATCAGTTTCAAACAGAAACTGGTGAGTCTCTACAAATTTCAAACTCCACTAAACTTTGGTTTGGTGGTGATGTGATGTTCAATTGGGGAGTTCGAGATTCCATGCGTTCTGAGGATGTGTTTTTTCCCTTTCGGAGTTTTTTTCATTACCTCGACCAATTTGACTTTCGCTTTATCAATTTAGAAACACCTATATTACACAAAGCACCTACAGCAGACCAAAGAAAATCCTATGTGTTTTATGGGGAAAGAAGGGATCTTACTGTCTTACGTGCTCTCGGCATCAATGGAGTTTTCCTTGGAAACAATCATACAATGGATTTTGGTGAAAATGGACTTTTTGAAACCTTAGATCTGTTAGATGAATTTAAAATCCTCCATACAGGTGCAGGGAAAAACACCGACCATGCGCTGTTACCTATCCTTGTGAAAAAGGGAAATACCGAATTTCGATTGTTTTCCTTTTCTGATACAGGTGAAACCAGGTTATTTTCTGGAACCAATTCCCCAGGTGCCGCTTATTTCCGTGTGGCCACAGCAGAAAGGATCATCAAAAAAACAAAACCTGGGCAAGTGAATGTATTATCTGTACATTGGGGAGTGGAATACAATCCCACACCCATGGACACGGAACGAAATGCTGCTAAATATTTGGTGAATGCTGGTTATAAGGTGATCATTGGCCACCATCCCCATGTGCCGCAAGGGATCGAGGTATTCCCTAAAGGGATTGTGGTGTATTCACTTGGTAATTTTTTCTTTGGATCCAAAAACCAATACTTAAAACACAATATTTCTGTTGTGACTCATTTTGATGGCGACAAACTTTTGTTTGTGGAAGTGATTCCTGTGTTTGGAAAACACCAAAACCTCCCAGGGGATCATTACTTTTTTCCATTGGGTCCAAAAGAAGCAGAAACGTTTTTAAAAGAATATGCCATTCTTTGTAAACAACTGGGAACAGAACTTGTGATTTCAGGGGGAAGGGGTTATGTTTTTTTTGAAAAGGAACTAAAAGCCAAACTGAAACCGTAGTGGAACCAACTGCACACCATTCCCAATGCAAAAAAGGGAAAACTGAGTTCGAGTAAATTGGTGCGGATGATAGAAAACACCTGCAAAAAAAAACCTGTAAAAAAGAGAAGGGCCGCACTCCTTAAAATCCAACCTTTTTCGTATAACCAAAAGTATACGGAAACAATCGCCACATAAGAAAACAAACAAAACCATTTGAGTTGGGAAGTGGGTTTGAGATACTCCAAAGAAGGTGTCATTTCCTCTGCAGTTTTTGCATCTAAGATATTGAGGATGAGAATGTTTTCGATGAGGTCAGCAAACCCTGCAATCACAAGGAGAAGGATCATTCCCATAAAAATTTTGAGAAAAATGGGACGCACTTTCCGTCCCGCATAATGGCCCGTATACGTTAAAAACGCTAAATAACAAAAGATAAAACCAAAGTCAAAATAGTGAACCCTGCGGTATTCTGTGGATAGGTGGAAAAAATCGATAGTGTCGGGGATACCAATGAGGTCCTGGACTTGTTTTGGTGTTTCAGCCATCTCCAGACCGAGTAGTGTGGATTCAAATCCAGAATGGTTGTCGAGAGCGGGTTCTTTGGGAGTGATGTGGTTTAAAAAACCAGCATATAGTGCTAAAAAGAGACCTAGGCCCAGGCCCCAAACTTCTGGAAAATTTGATTTTTCACCCATAAACTGTCAGAAATTACATAGAATGCGAAGGGATTCAAGGCTCCAAGAAGAAATTCCATTGACCCAAGGCCCCATAACCAAAACCCTAGTGGAAACTAACAAATTCTTCTACCTACAAGTGTTTCTATGTAGGTATACCCATAGGAGAAATATGAGAAACTACGAAATCACGAATATTCTTCGTGAAGGGAATGTAGAAGAGACGAAGTCTGCCGTTAAGGAACTTCTCTCTAAATACAACTTCACGATCCAAGGCGAAGAGGATTGGGGTTCTAAAAGACTCTGGCATCCCGTTGGACAAGACGAACAAGGTCACTTTATACTCACTAAGTGTTCTGGATCTCCCGCAGAAGTTATCAAGATTGAGCATGAATTTAAACTCAATGGCAACATCTTAAAAACCCTCGTAATTAGGGCAAATGGCTAACGATCTAAACAAAGTACTACTCATCGGTCGTATGACTCGTGATCCGGAATTTAAATCGGTGAACGGGAGTTCTGTTGTCAATTTTTCAATTGCAAATAACAGAGTTTATGTGACGAACGGCGAAAAAAAAGAGGAAACTCATTATTTCGACTGTGTTGCATGGGGCCGACTTGCTGACATTTTAAAACAATATGCAGGCAAGGGTAAACAAGTAGCAATCGAAGGTAGACTCCAACAACAGTCATGGGAAACTCCTGAAGGCAAAAAAGCCTCAAAGATCCGCGTATATGTCGAGACCGCACAACTATTAGGTGGTCAAGGACAAGGTGGTGGATCCGGAGACCGATCTGACAGTTCCAATTCTTATGATTCCGGCGTAAGTAGTGGTTATGATGATTATCCAGCCGGTGATGACGACATTCCTTTTTGATAGGTGATGACAATGAGCGAAACAGCAAATATTGATGATACAAGAATAGATTCCCGTGACAGTATGGACGGGATGGATGACGACGAAAAAGGTGGTTTCCGTGGTAAAGACGGAGAAGGTAAGTTCGGTCGTAAAAACGCAAAATACAAAAAGAAAGTATGTAAGTTCTGCGCTGACAAAGCGTTACTTGCAGGTCTTGATTACAAACGAGTTGATATCTTAGAAAGATTTGTTACCAACCGTGGTAAAATCATTCCAAGAAGGATCACAGGAACTTGTGGCAAACACCAAAGAGCCCTTGCTCGTGAAATCAGAAAATCCAGATCCATCGGTTTATTACCGTTTAAAGTTCTGTAGGAGTTACGGATGAAAGTTGTATTACAAAAAGACGTATTAAATCTTGGTGATGCTGGGGATGTAAAAGAAGTTGCTGATGGTTATGCACGTAACTTCCTCATTCCAAGAAGACTTGCCGTACGTGCAAACGACGGAAACACAAAAGCAGCTATCCACCAAAAAAGACTCGCTGAATTAAAACGTGACAAACGTGTAAAGGTGATGAAAGAACTTTCTTCTTCGATTGATGGTAAAACATACGAAGTGAAAGTGAAAGTGGGTGAGAACGACAAACTTTTTGGTTCTGTAACAGCGAATGATATTGCTCTTGCAATTAAAAACACTGGAGTAGAGCTCGACAAACGTAAGTTAGATTTAGGCGAACCAATCAAATCGGTTGGTGAGTTCAAGATCAAAGTTCGTTTGGCTGAAGGTGTTGTGCCTCAAATCGTAGTGAAAGTCGTCGGCCAAGCATAGTCTTACACTAACGCTTTTTCGATGAATTCTAACCCCCTTCAGGAGATAGAGTCTGAGAAGAACTTAATCGGTTACCTACTCATGCGAGGGGTAGCCGGGCAGGAAGACTTAGGTCTAAGCCCAGAAGACTTTTACATGGATACCCATAGAAGAGTCTTTGAAGCAGTCACAGACCTTATCAATGAAGGGACAAACATTGACCTAGTTACGGTCACGAACCAAATGCGAGAAAAACGTCTATTTAAAGACGAATCTCGCGACTTGGAATACATTACCTCTCTCTATAAAGATACTGTCCCCTTTCAACCGTTAGACTATTATGTGCGTCGTGTGAAACGTGTTTCTGACAGACGGAAGTATGTCGAAGCATTAAACCAAGCCATTGACAAAGTAAAAATTGAACCTGGCGAAAACGATTCCGTTTTTAGTCTTGTGGAACAGTCCCTTATGGACATCTCTCGCCAAGAGAGATCCAAAGGTTTACGGAAAGTCAAAGACGATGCCAATGCCCTTATCGATTACATCAAAAATGTGGTGGCGGCAAGCCAAAACGGAACTGGCGGAATCAATGGTTTAAAAACACATTTTACTGGTCTTGATATGGCTACCACTGGTCTTAAGTCACACGAACTTATGATCCTTGCGGCCCGTCCAGGAAATGGGAAAACAACATTTGCTTTGAACATCGCAGCAAATGCTGCTTTGAAAGAGCGTAAAACAGTTGTTATTTTTTCGTTAGAGATGAGTCGGATCGAACTCCTTCTCAAACTCATCAGTGCTGACGCAAGGATTGATTCCTATGCTTTAAAAGCGGGAACACTCACGTCCGCACAGATGACACAATTAAAAGACAGTATTGGAAATATCACTTCGGCAAGTCTTTACATCGATGATTCAGGGTATTTGACGATCCAAGAATTTTCGGCAAGGTTACGCCAACTTCGAACCACAGAAGAAGTGGGACTTGTGATTGTGGATTACTTGCAGCTGATGAGTGATCCGAAAGCTGCGATGGGTGGACGCCAACAAGAGGTTGCCAATATTTCCAGAGGGCTCAAACAAATGGCACGGGAAGTGGGATGCCCCATCATCGCTTTATCGCAGATGAACCGTTCCATTGAAAATCGCTCCAAAGACCAAAGACCACAACTCTCCGACTTACGAGAGTCAGGTGCTATTGAGCAGGATGCGGATATTGTATGTTTTATTTATCGGGAAGAAATGGTGAAACCTCCCGAAGAGCTTGACCCAAACAAAAGGGGGATGGCTGAGATCATCATCGCCAAAAACAGAGCGGGAGCAACGGCCGATTTTCCATTGATGTTCAATCCGAAAATCAGTCGTTTCGATAACGTTCCATTATAAGAGGTTTTCAATTGAATCACTGGGTAACATCAGAATACAAAAATAGAATTAGCGCAACGAGTGTCTCAGATGCTTCGGTTGGTAAAACATTATTCCTATCAGGTTGGGCTTTCCGTTACCGCGACCAAGGGGGGGTGATCTTCATCGACCTTAGGGATCGTTCTGGAATTTTACAAATTGTTGCAAGAAAAGAAATCTTGGGAGATGACTTTTCCAAAGTCGAAAAAATTCGTTCTGAGTATGTGATTGCCGTCAAAGGAAAACTTTCCCTTCGTGATGCAGAATCCATCAATCCCAAAATGGAAACTGGGAAATATGAACTCATTGCTGAGTCTATTGAAATCTTAAATACATCCAAAACTCCTCCATTTACTTTAGATGAGTTTGATCCATCGGGCGAAGAAATTCGTTTGAAGTATCGTTACCTGGATATGCGCCGTGAGGAACTTCGGGATCGTTTGGTATGGCGACACAAACTAACTTTTGCTCTGCGAGAATACTTGGACCAACATTCCTTTTTGGAAATCGAAACTCCCATTCTCAATAAATCCACTCCCGAAGGAGCCCGTGACTTTCTTGTGCCTTCTCGTTTGAATGCTGGTGAGTTTTATGCACTCCCACAATCACCACAACTTTTCAAACAGATCCTCATGATTGGGGGGATGGAACGATACTTCCAAATCGTAAAATGTTTTCGGGATGAAGACTTACGTGCGGACCGCCAACCTGAATTCACTCAGTTAGATATGGAATTTTCTTTTGTTACGGAAGAAGACATCCGTCGTGAAATCGAAGCTATGTGGGCATATGCTTTAAAAAAAGTATTCCAATTAGAAGTAAACGCACCCTTTATGACCATGCCTTACCATGTGGCGATGGAAGAATACGGGTCCGACAAACCAGACATTCGGTTCGGAATGAAACTTGTGAATGTATCGGAACTTGTGAAATCATGTGACTTTCAAGTGTTCACGGGTGCCATCGCTGGTGGTGGTGTGGTGAAAGCCATTTCTGTACCTGGTGGTTCTACCATCTCACGAAAAGAAATTGAAGACCTCACTGCATGGCTTTCTCGGGACTTTCGTGCCAAAGGACTTGCTTACATGAAACATGGAGCAAACGGACTCGAATCAACGATCACAAAACGTTTCACTCCTGAAACCTTAGAGGCCATCGCAAAAGCAGTTGGTTCCAAAGAAGGGGATATGGTATTTTTTGGGGCAGATTCGTCTAAGATTGTGAATGCCTCTCTTGGTGCTTTACGTTTGAAATTATCAGAAAAATACGATCCACCTAAGGTCCCTTATAGTTTCCATTGGGTAGTTGATTTTCCTATGTTTGAGTTGGATGAAACCACAAAAACTTGGACCTTCCTCCACCACCCATTCACATCTCCGAAAGAAGAAGACTTCCAAAAACTAAGAGATTGGAAAGCTGGGAAAGAAGTTGACCTTTCTTCGATTGGTGCGAAAGCATATGATCTAGTTTTGAATGGAACAGAAATTGGTGGTGGTTCGATTCGTATTCACAACCCAGAAATCCAAAGCCTCGTACTTGAGGCAATTGGGATTGGAGAAGAAGATGCAAAATCCAAGTTTGGATTTTTACTTGATGCGTTATCGTTCGGTGCTCCTCCTCATGGTGGGATTGCCTTTGGTGTGGACCGCATCATGATGTTACTCACAGGTGGCACTTCCATCCGTGATGTGATTGCCTTTCCAAAAACTCAAAAAGGAACTTGTATGATGAGTGAAGCTCCAGGTCCAGTGGAAGCAAAACAATTAGAAGAACTCAAACTCAGGGTAGTCACAATTTAGTATGGATGAAAGTTTTACATTCCAGGAAGAATCCCTCTACCAAACGGTCTGTGGGATTAGCGACAGCAAACTCCCGTTATGGGAAAGCAGACTGAATGTAAAACTCATCCCCCGAGGAAAATCTCTCATCATCCAAGGGAGTGAAGACCACGTACAAGTGGCCCTTGACACCTTTCAGAAAGTAGAAGAAAACTTCAAACGAAGACCTGACAAATCCGAATATTCTTTTTTTGACATCGATTACTTGGTGAATAAGGTAAAAGATTCAAGTGGTGGATGGCCAACACCTGGTTCCTCTGACTTCCAAAAGGAAGGAGAATCTTGGACACCGAAAGACAAAATTTTTGTTACCTTCAAAGGAAAACCAATTTTTCCAAGGACCAAAAACCAAGAAAGTTTTGTCGATAGCCTTCATAAAAACTACATCACCATTGCCATGGGACCTGCGGGAACAGGAAAAACCTTTTTGTCCATCGCCACAGCTTGTCGTATGATGCAAACGGGAGAAGTGGACAGGCTCATCCTCACAAGGCCTGCTGTGGAAGCAGGAGAAAACTTGGGTTTTTTACCTGGTGACCTGACACAAAAAGTAAACCCGTATTTACGTCCCATCTATGATGCGTTACACGAATGTATCGGTTTCGAAAAAACAAGTGAATACTTACAAGTGGGTAAAATTGAAATTGCACCGATTGCCTTTATGAGAGGCCGAACCCTTTCCCATTCCTTTATCATTTTAGATGAAGCCCAAAACTGTACTTTGCCACAACTTAAAATGTTCCTCACTCGGTTTGGGAAAAATTCCAAAATGGCAATTTCGGGAGATGCCACACAAATTGACCTTGCCCATGGTCGGTCAGGCCTTGAAAAAACAGTTTACACTCTTCGAAATTTGAATGGAATAGAGACAATTTTTTTCGGAAGGGAAGACATTACCCGTCACCCGATTGTGGAATCGATTGTCCGACGATTTGAAGAAAACGAAAGCTTATTTAACAAAAAACAATGAAAGCGATCTTTGATTCCTCTATGACGAGTGTGACTGACTTTTTAACAAAAGTTAGACCTGTCTCTGTCGTTCGTAACATCCAAATCATTTTGGTTTCGCTTACGTTATTATTTGTGACCTATGTCCTTTCGATTCCTTTTTTTGGGCAATCCAAAGTGAATACGGATCCAGATGGTCTTTTTTCAGAAGGAAAAATTGCACCAGAAACCATCCAATCGGTAAAAGAATTTTCCTACGAAGATATCGAAAAAACCAATTTAGAAAAACAAAAAGCAAAATCGAATGTTCCCTTTGCTTTTGACAAAGATTTTGGAGTACTAGTTGCTGGGATTGACACCAATTTATCAGAAGATTTAGAAATCCTTCGGATCTTACTCCAAGAAGGAAAATCCAATCCTGCTATTGTGAAAGACCGTATCCCACGATGGCGTAATCGTACAAACGAAGAAATCCAAGCGATCTTAGAGTATCCGAGAAAAGACAAATTAAAAAACTTCATCCAACAATACACCAATCTGATATTTTCAAAGTATTGTATTGTCAAAGAAGATTTACCATTTGCGAAGGAACTAGACAAAGCAGGAGCTAAAATTCGTAACATTGGAACACAAGACCATACCACCATCATTGATGGAAATTTAGTGATTCCGCGTTCCCAAATCTACAAAGATGGGCCTGTTACTGCCGTCTTATCTAAGTTAGCCTCTGAAAAATTACCAAACGTTTCTGACTCACTTCTTAAGGCAGTTTCAAGGATTGGATTGTACTATGTGTATTCTTATCCTGCTTGTAATTATAACCCAGAAGAAACAGAAAATGCAAGGGTAAAAGCGGCAAGTGCTGTCGTTGTACAAAAAAGCAGAATCCAAGCAAATGAAATCATCGTTAGAGCAGGGGATGTCATCACTCCAGAGGTGAAGTTAAAACTGGATATGATGAATTTATATGCGACTCGGGCAAACCTTGCTTCTATCATTTCTATTTTTCTCACTCAATGTGTTCTCATCGTAATTGTAGGCTTTTATTTGATTCGTTATAGGCCAAACAGATTGAATGACCTTTCGAGTAACCTTATCATCTTTTTTACACTTTGGATTGTGATTGCTTCGATTTATTTGTTATCGAAAGTATTTTATGCAACTGACAGTGATTTGTCGGCAGTGTATTATTTTGGAATGTTTGTCCCCGTAGGAATGCTTTGTTTGTTACTTGGATTTGTTTACGACGAACAACTTTCCATAGCGATTGGGTTTTTCTTAGCCTTTGCAGTGTTTTTTGCTTCGAGATACAATCCAACTTCGTTTATGTTAGCATTCACGGTAGCTGTCATGAGTTCCATTTATGGCAGAAGGTTACTCAAACGAATCGATTTTTTAAAAGCAGGGTTTTTACTCACATTTGTTCAAATCCTTGTGACAACTGCGGGTTATCTATTTGATGGTAGAGAGTTTTTTGTATCCAGTGGTGCTGGATTTTTTAAGGATTTAACAAATTCCAATCTCTTCCGAATCACTGTGATGTGTTTCGTGAATGGATTTGCAAGTGCCACTGCGGTTCAGTTTTTACTGCCTTTGTATGAGTACATTTTTAATATCCCAACACGATTTAAGTTGATTGAACTGGCTGATACGGGCCACCCATTATTACAACAACTTCTCACCAAAGCTCCTTCTACCTATACTCATACGTTTATGGTGGCGGCACTCTCCGAAAGAGCAGCCCAAAATCTTAATTTAGATAGACTTCTTGTGCGAGTGGGAGTGTACTTCCATGACATTGGTAAAATTCCAAATGCTGGTTTTTTTGTGGAAAACCAACATTTAATCCCAAAACCAGAACACATTGATAAAAATAATCCGGCACTTGCTGCAAAAACTGTCATCGACCACGTGTTAGATGGGATTGAAATGGCGAAAAAAGCAAGGCTTCCACGGGAGATCATTAGTTTTATCCCAGAACACCATGGAACTTCCACTATGGCATTCTTTTATCATAAAGCATTACAAGAAATCTCTAGTAGCGCACGAAAAAATATAAACAAAAAAGATTTCCAATACCCAGGACCAAAACCTCAAAGTAAGGAAACTGCAATTGTGATGATTGCCGATTCATTAGAAGCTGCATCACGTTCGTTAGATGAGGTTTCTCAGGAAAGTTTGGATGAGTTAATTCGTAAAATCATCAATTCAAAATTAGCAGAGAACCAGTTAGATGAAAGTGGTCTAACTATTGGTGATTTAGAGATCATCAAAGCAAGTTTTAAAGAAGTTTTACTTTCCAGTTTACACCAAAGACCTAAATATCCGAAACCAGAAGATACAAAGGCATTGGAAACAGCGAATACTAAAAAACCAAAATCATGAATCCTAAACTTCAGGTTTTCACAAATTGGAATGACGAAACAGACCAAGAGGAAATCGATCCAGAGTTAGTCATCCAAAACTGTGAACTCATTTTGCAGCACATGGCTCCCAAATTTTTACATTCGTTGGAACTTTCCGTGTTCGTTGTGAATGACCAAATGATGTTAGAAATTAATGAGGAACGTCGAGGAAAACCAAAAACAACAGATGTGTTGTCGTTTCCATTGTTTGACGAATCATTAAAAATTCCGGTCCAAATTTTAGGCGAAGTTGTGATTTCTATGGAGACATGCAAAAAACAAGCAATTGAAATAGGTCATTCAGTTATTGATGAATTTTATCGTTTGCTTGTGCATGGGATCTTACATCTATTTGGTTATGATCATGAAACTAATGAAGCGGATGCTGTTTTAATGAGAAAAATGGAAGATGAATGTTTGGATTTGGTATTTGCAACGTAAATGGCAATACGAAAAGAAACAGGAATCATCATCCAAAGTAAAGACATCGGTGATAGTGACCGAATGATTAGTCTTGCCGGGGAATCCCAAGTGCGGATGAATTTTATCAGTAAAGGGATTCGTAAATCCAAACGACGTGCTATCATTTCAACAGAAATAGGTTGTTTAGTGGAAGTGGATTTTTACGACCAAGCAGAGAAGGACTGGAAATCGACAAAAGAAATCCATTTGATCAAACGTTTTGATGAACTAAAGTCTGATTATATTGGAACCCTTTTTGTTTTGTACATGACGGAACTTACTTCTCATTTGTATCCCGAAGGGGAAAGTCATCCTTTTTTATTCCAGTTACTTTCTGGGAGTTTGGAATCAAGTAATACAAATGGTTTTCGAAAGGAAATTTTGCCATTTTTTAAAATCAGAGCACTTACTCATATGGGACATTTCCCTTCGGAATTTTATTGCCATACTTGCGGGGAGGAAGTCCTCACAAAATCCAAGGCTTATTTTTCTGTTGATTCCCGAGAATTTTTGTGTTCGGATTGCCATCCCATTTCCAAAGATCATTTGCCTGTTTTAAAACTATTTCATACAATGTTATCTAAGAAATTTTCAAATGTTTTGGCTATTTTTCCGAGAGAGTTTGAATACAGAGAAGGTGATATGATCCTGAATCAATTTATCCGTTCCCTTTTTGGAAAAGAATTAAAATCTTATTTTGAGTTTTATCGAACGATTGGGGATTTATGAATTTTATTACTAAAACTACCTTACTTGTAATGACCTTCTCGGTTTTCCTCGCATTGTTCCAAATTTTACTCAAATCAGAGAATCTAAAACAGAATTCCTTTAACCCTAAGACAAAACCAAAGAATGAAGTGTTCCAAGTGATCCTCCGAGAGAAAGCAGAATCCATTCCCAATTTTGTATCCCGATTTAAAATCAAAAGTTTTGAACTATGGGAAAATTCAGACAAATTAAAAATGGAAATTAAATATTAAAATGAAAGCCAATCAATTATTAAAGAATATTGTCCTCGCAGAATTAGAATCTGCAGTTAAGTCTTATATACAAAAGCTGAATGTCGAGATCCCATTTGAAGATTTTAAAATTCGAATTGAATATTCGAGAGACGAAAAGTTTGGAGATTACTCCTCTCCCTTTGCCTTAGAGAATAAAAATCTTTTAAAATTGAACCCAAAGGAGATTGCCGAAGGAGTACTTTCTGAAATCAAAAATGATTCACTTTTTGATTTTGTTTCTTTTTCTCCGCCTGGTTTTATCAATTTTAGAATTCGTCCTTCTTATTTAATTGGGTATGTTGCAAAAGTCATGTCACCTGTTGTTTCCTTTGCAAAAACAGATAATTTGGAAACAATATTATTAGAATTTGTTTCTGCTAACCCAACGGGTCCCATGAATATTGTATCGGCTCGTTCTGCTGCATATGGTGATGCATTGGCAAACTTATTATTGAGTTTGGGCCATACCGTCAAACGAGAGTTTTATGTAAATGATTATGGAAACCAAGTGTATTTACTCGGGGTGGCTGTTTTACTTCGAATTTTTGAATGTAAGGGTGATCATATCACCTTCCAAGAGGAAGAATCTGACGAGGCCGTATTTTCACTGATAGAAAAACGTGTATTACCCAAAGAAAGTTACAGAGGGGAATACATTAAAGATATTGCCAATGAATTACTAAAAGACTCAGAGCATTCAAAACAAGTTTCTGATTGGATCCAAAATAAAAATTGGGAAGATTGTATCCAGTTTTTATCCAAGTATGCAGTTGAATACAACCTGAGCCGACAAAAAGAAGACTTAAATCTCTTTGGTGTTCAATTTGATAAATTCTATAGTGAAAGAAGCTTACACGAATCAGGTGAAGTGGAAAATGTGCCTTCCCTATTAAAAAAAGAAGATGTAACCACCATCGATGGTAAACTTCATTTTTTATCAACCCACTATGGTGATGACAAAGACCGTGTGATCCGAAGGGAAGACGGAAGGCCAACTTATCTTATGGCTGATATTGCCTATCATTTTGATAAATACAAAAGAGGATTTACTAAACTCATCGATATTTGGGGGCCTGATCATTATGGTTACATTGCTCGATTGAAAGGGGCAGTGGAATCCTTCGGAAAATCAAAAGAGAGTTTTATGGTTCTCATTGCCCAACAAGTGAATCTGATCGAAAACAAAGAAAAGGTTAAGATGAGTAAACGGTTGGGAATTTTCCAAACGATGCGGGATTTGTTAACCTATCTAGGTAAAAATGGAAAAGATGTGGGACGATATTTTTTCCTAATGAGAAGTTCGGATGCACCACTCGATTTTGATTTGGATTTAGCCAAAGATGAATCAGATAAAAATCCTGTATTTTATATCCAATATGCCCATGCAAGAGTTTGTTCCATCTTCCGTGAATTACAAATGAATATTACGGAATGGAAGTTTCCTGCTGAATTAAAAGTGGAACAATTCCAACAAGAGGAACGAGTTCGCCTTCTTTTTTGGGTTTCCCGTTTTCAGGAAGAAGTGTATGATACAGCAACGCATCTCGAACCGCATCGCCTAACAAACTATCTCCAATCACTGAGTAAGGCATTTACTAAATTTTATTCTCATAAAGATAACCGCATCAAAGAGAAAGTAGGTGAGGAAAGAGAACAATTATTGTTACTGATCTATGTTACAAAATTGGCAATTGCTTCTGGTTTAGAACTTCTTGGAATCTCTTCACCTGAAAAAATGTCCAAAGAAGAAGTATAAGGATGATGTCACCTTTTATTGTAATCCTTTCCACTGGATCTGAGTTAACCGCTGGTCGTAGTCTAGATACAAATTCTGGATGGATTGCGAATCAATTGTTTGAACTTGGTTGGAAGGTTAAAAAGTTTATCACTTTGCCTGATGATCCAAATTTGATTTTTTCTGAATTACAATCACTACAAACTCTCGCAAAAGAAAAACCGGTGCTTGCAATCATGACAGGTGGCCTTGGCCCAACAGAAGACGATTATACTTTGGAAACGGTTTTGAAATTAACCGGAAAAACTTCTTATTCTGTCGAAAAAGCAAAACTTCGTCTCACAAAAATTTATGAATCAAGAGGAAAGGAATATAAAGATATCCTTCCCAATGTATTTCGCCAGACATTTGTTCCCGAAGGATGTAAAACTTTAGACAACTCAGTCGGCATTGCTGTAGGATTTGTAGAATCCATAGGAGAAAATTCCTATTTGGTATGTATGCCAGGAGTTCCTTCCGAGATGACTGAAATGTTTAAACGTAGGTTAGTTCCTGAACTGAAAAAACTTTACCCTCGGGAAAACTTACTCCAAAAAACAAAATGGTTGTGGAACATTGGCGAATCATTATTCCAAAATGATTTTATAGAACCCAATCGGGATGAATTCTTTAAGGAAGCGGAATGGGGTGTTACGGCTAACCGAGGTTATATTAAATGTATATTCCAATCTACAAATCAAAATTTACTGGATCAAATCATCAATCGATTGGAAACTCAATATCCAAAAATCATTTCAGACGATGTGTTTAGTAATGTACATGATCGCTTAGTAGCTCTTCAATTGACAATCTCTGTTGTGGAAAGTTGTACTGGTGGATTACTCGGCAAAAAAATGACAGAACAACCTGGTTCTAGTTCCTATTTTATGGGTGGTTTTTTAACGTATTCGAATGAGATGAAATCCAATTTACTTGGGATTCCTATCGAGACGATTAACACATATGGTGCCGTGAGTGAAGAAGTGGCAAAAGCGATGGTGGATGGACTTTGCCAAAAAACAGGAACACATTATGGAATATCCATCACAGGGATTGCGGGTCCAGATGGCGGTAGTGATGGAAAACCTGTAGGCACAGTTTGTATTGGTATCAAAGAACCAAATGGTCAGATCACAGTGCACCGTTATGTGTTTCCTGGTAACAGAGAAGCAATTCGTGAAAATGCAAGTAATACTGCAATATTTTTGATTTACCAATCTTTAAAAAGTAAGGTTATATAATTTATGCTTCAAAACATATTCTATTCCATCGGTTTTTTTCTATTGTTCTATTTTAGTTGGGATGTGGATTTGAATTTTGTTCCGAGTATTCGTGAAACTTGGATTTGGAATTTGGAAGGAAAATTTGGTACCAATCCTCCGAAGCTCGGAGAAGATCCAGTCAAATCAATCAATGGTTATTTATACAACAAACAGTTTTATTCCTTCAAAACAAGTTCCCGCCCAGAAATTGACCCTAAATACCTAATCGATTTCCCATTATTAGGGAATGGGTATTTGTTGTATGAAAAAATTGGAGATGAAGTTAACTTTTTTTCAGATAGCAGCGAGTTGTTTTGGAAAAAGCCAATCAATTCATACCCTCGTAGTGGTTATTATGCATCACCTGTTTTGTATCTATCAGGAGATAATAACACAGTATTTTTACTCGATGAAAGCGGAAATAGAATCGGTAAACAAGAATTAAATGGCAGGTTTTTGACTGATTACCGATTTGATACTAAGAACAAAGGTTGTGTTGTATTGTTTTCTGGTGGAGAAATTTACAGATTGGATGAAAAGGCCAATTTAAAATATGGATTTGATTTATCGAAAGAGAAAGAAAATTCATTTTTTAAATCTTTGTCTATCTCACCCGATGGTCGATTTGTATCGGTTCATTTTTCGGTGAATGATAAAGATTGGATCCTAATCTTAGATGAAAAAGGTAAAGTTGTAGAAGAATTTCCACTGGCCAAATTTTACCCACATCAATTGTATTTGGCTACAAGTAACGATGGGAATCTATTTTTGCAAACACCAGACTCATTTCAGTTTTATAAAGATGGGAAATTGGTATGGGAAAAAATCAAAACAAAACAAGTAGGTGTTTACCAATCCATTTTTGCGAGTGATCAATTTGTTGTGGCGGCTGTGGATTCAGAACTTCAGTTTTATACTACGAATGGAAATTTGATTCGTAAAAAGAGAATTTCACCATCTGAATTTCCCGTTCGATTTTTCCCAGGAAAAACAGAATCTGTTTTTTATATGGAAACAAAAACGGACTTAGTACAGTTTCAAATGTTATAATCCTATTTATACTTCGTAAATGGACAAAGACTTAAAACCAGTTCTGCCTTCTCTGTTGATCATGGCAATGGTTTCTGTACAAACACCTGGTTTGATATTAAAGATCAATTGGTCTGAAATTTCTCTACAGATATAAAGTCCACGTCCATGGCTGTCTTCTAAACCTTTTGGAAATCCAGTGGTTTCATCAATACTGATATGGCGATCCAAACGGTGTAAAATTTCTTCCTTACGTAGGGATCCAAATTGGTCGCGAACCACTATAAAAATCGTACTTTCAGTGGATCCATACCCAATTAAAAAATAATCATCTGGCATCAGTTGGATATTATCGAGTGGAACTACCATGTCATGGCTCGGTATTTCAAATTGGTATTTGTACTCTCCTTCGTTTGTGCGAGGGGCGCGGATCATTGCATTGGAAGTGAGTTCTTCTAACACCTGTTGGATCGCTTTTGGAGCTCCCAATTGGATTAAATTTTTGGAGATTTTACCACATAGGATGGACCTGTCTTGGTCTGATTTTATTTGTTTATAAACAATTCCATTGTTAGGTGCTTCTTCAAATTCACTATTAATGTTTTGGTCTAATACTTGGAAATCTTTTGCAAAATACTTTTCAATTCCAAAGATATCGTTTGATAATAATTTTTCTACCATCACTTCAATCAGATGGATATCCAAAAAACTATACTTGGGTATGATGTTCCAAATTTGAAGGTCTTTTGCATATTTGATGTATTCATTGATATTGTATGCGGTCATCAATGCATATTGAACACTGGGAAACTCTTTTTGGATAAGTTTCACAAGGTCAATGCCAGATTTACCAGGTAGTCGAATGTCGGTAATGGTTAAGTCAATTTTTTCATTTGATAAATACCAAACGGCCTCTTCAAAATGTTCTGCACCAAACACATTGAATTTTACACTTAATAAATCCATGATGGCTTCACGTATCGAATGGATATCTTCAACAATAAGAATGGACTGTTTCATGAACTTGGCTCCGTGATGTCGTTTGTGAGCGGGAAAGAGATCGTAAATCTTGTTTTTTGTTCCACTGATTTAACAGAGATATTTCCATCATGTTCCTTCACAATGGAATGGCAGATCGAAAGTCCAAGTCCAGTACCAGTTCCCGATTTATTACTCGTGAAAAAAGGATCGAAGATCTTTTGGATGATCGCATCAGGAATTCCTCCTGCATTATCTTCCACGATGATATGAAGCCAGTTTTTGGTTTTGCGAATTTCGATTGTGATTTCGCCAGGCCTGTAATCAAACGCTTGCAGTGAGTTGCGAAATAAATTCATAAATAACCTTTCCATCTTTCCTGGATGAAAAGGGAATTGGTATTCATGATCACATGTTATGCGCCAGTTGATGTTTTTACTTAGATGTGGATAAAGCCGAATGACTGTATCTTTCGCGCGGTTAATGGTTTCAACGATATCACCTAAAGTGACTTTGACCTTATCTGTTTTGGCAAAGGAAATAATATCCGATACGATGATCGCTGCACGAGAGATATCATTCCTAATCATATCCAATCTTTTTTCAATTTGTTCTGGTGGTTGGTTTTGCCAGTTTGCTTTTAAATTTTGTAATGTAAGGCTAATCCCGGTTAAAGGGTTATTTAATTCGTGAGCAATTCCTGAAATTAAGATTCCTAAGGAGGCGAGGTTACGCATTCGGAAAGATTCTTCTTCTTTGTCCCTTTGTTTGGTAACATCCGATATTTTTTCCACCATCCAAAACAAATCTTCTTGTTTCGGGTAGGGGTAAAATTCCAAAAGTAGTGTTTGTTTTTTGTCTTCAGAACGAAAAAAAATTTCTCTGGTGATAGGAGCAGACGAAGTATGGTTTTTGTCCTTTGATTTTACATTAATTTTGGGGCAATATGGACAAACGTCTGTTCGTTGGTATAATACTTCGTAACATTTTCTGTCTAACAGCTCGTCATATTTATTGTTCTTTGCAAACAAAATGGTAGCAAGATTGGCTCTTTGGATGTTGAAATCGGAATCGATAAGAACGAGTGGGTCTTGTACAACATCATAAATGGCTTCCAATTCTCGGGCTTTTTCTGCTACTTTTTCGATGTTTTCCATCGATTGAGAATCACCATTGTTTCTGTTTTCTGACAAATTAGTATCCCAGTGATTGGTTCAATTGTTTGAACATTTTCTTTTGGCTTTGGTTTCCGTTTGTTTTCTGGAGTGCACTAATCGAGATGAGTTGGCTATGGAAATCTAATAAAAATTTGATATAAAAATCTTTTTTGAAATCATTCCTTTCCTGTTTAATGGAATCATTTCTGAGAGAGGAAAGTGGGAAACTTTCTGATCCATCAAGACCTGAGAATTGGATGACCATATCATTTACGGATTCATCAAGTGGGGTAGAATCAGTAATTTTTGTTCTCGTTTTTTGTTCGATTTCCGTGTCTTCTGAAGTGATTTGGATTTCTACTTTGGATAGAACGGATCCATTAAATTCAAGTAGGATAGATTTTTCTTCCGAATGTTTGATTCGGTTTTTGTTCTGAGGGTCTGGATCGACTTTGAACTTACGAATCCGGATACCTGTTCGATTTGGATAAGATCCAATGAATTGAATGGTGGTATTGGCTGGTAAAGACGAAAGTTGTTCGTAGGACAAAAGTTCCCTAGCCTTGGCGATGTCTCGGTAAAGGCTAAGGATTTCCTTGTCTAATCGGTTTTCTTTTTCGGTAATGTCGACCTCAGCGAAGAGACCGACACTCAGTAAAAAAAGACTAAGGAGTGCTAGGTGCCGGAACTTCGGGAGTTGTTCCATCAGTTTCTACCGGAGTTTCCAAACTTGGTTCCACATCTGGTACCAATACTTCATCTTTCTTTGCAAAAACAAAGGAAAGAGCAAGTGATAAAACAATAAACAAAATTGCCGCAACTCTTGTTGTTTTTGTCATCACGTCAGCTGTTGAAGCTCCAAACACGGATTGGCTAGCGGTTGATCCGCCAAGCATTCCCGCACTTCCACCTTTTCCCGTTTGGATCATCACAAGAAGGATGAGGAAAAGTGAAAGTAAAACAAATAGAGTGAGAATGGTTCCTGCAAAAAATCCCATATAATTTCCTTATTTTAAAAGTCCTAAAAATGATTCTAATTTTTGACTGGCTCCACCCACAAGGCCACCGTCAATGTTTGGTTTGGCGAGAAGTTCTTTGATGTTATCTGGTTTCACAGATCCACCATAAAGAATTTGGATGTTTTCAGCCACGTAGTCTGCACCCACAAAGAGTTTGCCAATTTCTTTACGGATAAATGCATGAGCTTCTTCTGCTTCCGCGGGAGTTGCCACTTTTCCAGTTCCAATCGCCCAAACAGGTTCGTATGCGATGACAAGATTGGAAAAGAGGTCACTTGTAATGTCTTTGAGACCTTTTTTGATTTGGTCTTCTAACACAGAGAAAGTTTGGCCTTTTTCTCTTTCAGCCCAAGTTTCACCCACACAGTAGACAACACGAAGTCCTGCTTTTAAAAAGTAGGAAATCTTTGCATTGTCAAACTCTGATGTTTCTCCGAGGAATTGTCTTCTTTCGGAATGGCCAACAAGGACAGTTTTGATCCCGAGTTCTGCGAGTTGCACAGGCGAAATTTCTCCCGTCATGGCAGTAAGACCTGATTGGTATGCATTTTGTGCCCCAACGATGAGTTTGGATCCATTGGCGAGGGAAGAAACCGATTCCAAATGGAGAGCACTTGGGAACACCATCACTTCAAAGGAAGAAGAATCACTGGCAACTTTGAGACCAGACGTGATGGTTTTCGCCTCAGAAAGAGTCAGATTCATCTTCCAGTTTCCGGCTATGATTTTCTTTCTCATCTTATTTATCTTCCTTTGGGAGTAAACATTGAACTCCTGGGAGAGTGCGTCCTTCCAAAAATTCTAAGGAAGCACCACCACCAGTGGAGATATGAGTGATTTTATCAGCAACCCCTGCTTTATTCACCGCAGCGATGGAGTCTCCACCACCCACAACGGTTTTTGCTTTGGATTTACTAATGGCTTTTGCAATTTCAATCGTTCCTTTGGAGAACTTATCCATTTCAAACACACCCATCGGTCCGTTCCATAAGATGGTCTTTGCTTCTTTGATGGCTTTTACATAATTGTCGATGGTTTTTGGCCCGATGTCCATTCCCATCCATCCGTCCAAAATCCCCATTTTGTCCACAGACTTGGTTTTTGCATTGGGATCAAAATTGTCAGCAATGATGTGGTCCACAGGGATTTGGAGGTCAACTCCTTGTACACCTGCACGGTCAATGAGTTGGAAGGCTTGGGATTCAAATTCAGGTTCTACAAGGGATTTACCCACAGGTACAGCTCTGGATTTGAGAAAGGTATATGCCATACCGCCCCCGATGAGGAGGTGGTCCACTTTTTCGAGAAGGTTTTTTAAAATTGCGAATTTGGAACTGACTTTTGATCCACCAACGATCGCCACAAATGGACGTTCTGGTCTTGCAAGAAGCCCACTTAATACTTCAATTTCTTTCCGCATCAGAAGTCCTGCAAAGGCAGGAAGAAGATGAGCCACACCTTCTGTCGAAGCGTGGGCTCTATGTGCGGTTCCGAATGCATCGTTGACATATACGTCAGCGAGTTTTGCCAGTTCCTTACAGAAACCGGCATCATTTGCCTCTTCTTCCTTATGGAAACGAAGGTTTTCTAAAAGTAAAATTTCACCTTCCCCAAGTTCATTTGATAACTTCACAACAGGAGCCCCAATCACAGCTTCTGAGAAACTGACTTTGGTTTTTACGAGTGTAGATAAAACATCAAACACAGGTTTCATGGAATATTTTGGTTCCGGTCCACCTTTTGGTCGGCCCAAATGGCTTCCCAAAATGATCTTTGCTCCTTTGGAAATGAGTAATTCCAAAGTAGGGAGGGTTTTTTCAATCCGAGTTTTGTCCGTGGCGATTCCGTTTTCCACAGGGACATTGAAGTCCACACGAACAAAGACTCGTTTTCCTTTTAGATTTTGTTCTTCGAGAAGAGGTAATTTCATCTTAGCCTTTTTTTGCCATGTAACGTACGAGGTCGAGAACTCGGTTGGAGTATCCCATTTCGTTGTCATACCAAGACACGAGTTTGAAAAAAGTAGGGCTTAGTTCTATACAAGCATCTGCATCAAAGATAGAAGAACGAATGTCTCCGAGGAAATCGTTTGAAACCACCATATCTTCTGTATAACCAAGGATTCCTTTCATAGAACCTTCACTCGCTTCTTTCATTTTCTTTTTGATTTCGGCAAGGCTTGTTGGTTTTTCCGTGCGAACAGTTAAGTCAACAACTGATACGTCTGGAGTCGGAACTCGGAAACTCATACCTGTAAGTTTTCCATTGACTTCTGGGATACATAGTCCTACCGCTTTTGCAGCTCCAGTGGAGGCAGGGATGATGTTTTGTGCAGCACCACGACCACCACGGAAATCTTTTTTAGAAGGTCCGTCTACCGTTGGTTGGGTTGCTGTCATCGCGTGGATGGTAGTCATGAGTCCTTCCACGATTCCGAAGTTGTCAAGAACCACTTTGGTGATAGGAGCAAGGCAGTTTGTTGTACACGATGCATTGGAGACAACATTGTCTTTTCCTGCATCATATTTCTCGTGGTTCACACCCATGACAAAGGTAGGGATGTCTTTGTCCTTTGCAGGAGCTGAGATCACCACTTTTTTGGCACCAGCTTTGATGTGTTTTTCAGCACCCACTCGGTCTGTGAAAAGACCAGTTGATTCGATCACAAAGTCCACTCCGAGTTCTTTCCATGGGAGTTTTTCTGGGTCTCTTTCGGAGAAAGTTTTTACTTTTTTGCCATCGATGATGATTTCATTTTCTGTGTGAGAAACTTCCCCATTGAAACGACCATGAGTTGAGTCGTACTTAAAAAGATAAGAAAGGTTGTCTGGGGTGACTAGGTCGTTGATTGCGACAAATTCTAAATTGGGGTCTTTGATTCCGGAACGAAGCACAAGTCGTCCGATGCGACCAAAACCATTAATTGCGATTTTTACCATTGAGTTTCTCCTAAAAGGCTCGTATCTAGAGATAAAACGATTTTTTAATTACAGAATTTCGAGTTCGGGGTCTATGTCACTCATTTTAAAGGGCATAGGAGCAAACGAAAAGCTAGAAATTGACATTTTTGATGGAAAACCCAAACACCCGGATTGTACGAATTTTTGCCATTTTACAGGCAAAAATCACCACATAACAGCAATAATTTGGGATTCTTGGATGGTGCCGAGGGTTCTCGAATCCACTCCTAATTCGCGATTGTCAGTGAGTAAAAAGAAATGTTTTTCAGGAACTGTCACTGGGTTCATATCATCATGTTCCGTTTTCCCTGCTGGGATGAGAGAGATCGATTGTGTACTTGCTTCAGGAAACATGGTGGGATCTAAGATGGTCCCATTCCGAAAAACCATTCGTTTTTGGATGGAAATGGAATCTCCAGGTTTGCCAATGATCCTCGCAATGATGGTTGCATTCGGGTCAAGTGGGGAAGTGGCTATGACCACATCTCCAATTCCCAGTTGGCTTTTACGGTAAAAACGATTGAAGTAAGCGGTGTCCCCTTTTTTCAAAGTAGGTTCCATATAGGAATTGGGAATGGCGACAGGAAGGAGAACCTTGTACTTCACAAACAAAGCAGAGACGAGACCGATTCCCATCGGAAGTAAAATCACAATGAGTTTTGTTTTGAGTGGGACTTTATTTTTTGGCTTAGACATGGAAATAATTGATCTCTTTTCGTAAACTTTCTGTTAGTTGGTTCATGTTTTGTGAATTGGATTTTGTGCCGTCACTGGAAACCGCTGTGGTTTGAGCATGGTTATTGATTTCGGCAATGGAACGTGAAATTTCCATCATCGCTGTTTTTTGTTCTTCTGTTGCTTCTCGGATCATTTCAGAAAGTTCTCGGATTTGAGACACACCTTCGTTAACCTCTTCGTTGGTCTCAATTTGTTTTTGGACTACCATGCGGATTTCTTTTGTCATTTGGTTGATCGAATTCACACCAGTAATGGTTTTACTCAAGATCGAAATGGATTGGTCAATTTTTTCTTGGCCTTGGCTGATTTCGACTTCATTCTGTTTGATGAGTTCTTCGATGTCTTCGATGGATTTTGCTGTTTTGTCAGCAAGTTTTGAAATCTCATCGGCAACGACGGCAAACCCGCGCCCACTGGCACCAGCCCTAGCAGCTTCAATGGCTGCATTTAGAGCCAGTAAATTGATTTGTTCGGAAATGGTATGGATGATCTCTACTACATTTGTCATCTCAGAAGATGACTCATAAATTTTATCCATGGAAAGTTTCATCTCGCCAAGAGATGATTCCCCTTTTTTGGCATCCTTTGTGATTTCTTCTACTCGTACGTCTGCAATCTGGAATTTTTTATCAATTTCGGAAACAACTTGGTTGAGTTCCGTCATCTTTTTCATGAGAGAAACCAAGGTAAAGGATTGGGTTTCCGTACGTTGTGCTACACTTTCAATCCCGGCAGTGATTTCTTCAATGGAAGCAGAAATTTCTTCGCTACTAGCTGCTTGGTTTTGTGCGGCATCCGAAAGGGTTAACATGGATTCGTAAATATCGGAACTTGTATTGGTAAGTTCATTGGAAACCGATTGTGTTTGGTTAACAATTTGGCGGAGTTTGGATTGGAATTCAAACATAGCATTTGCCATACTTCCAATTTCATCTCGGCTCGGGTCATAAAAATCGGACTTTAGATTTCCTTTTACCATTTCACTGATGCGTACTTTGATGCGCTCTAATGGTTTTAATTTGGATTCAATCACAAGTACTGTTACAATTCCGATAATGACAACAACCAAAATCGATATCCCAAGTGTCATCATAAGGCTTGTTAATGTTTTTTCATACAATTCAGAATTTTCAAAAATGCAGTAGATGAGATAATTGAACTCAGGGTTTTTAACAAAAAAGATTCTTTTTTGAGTTCCATCTTCTGTGGAATCAATAAACCCAAGTGCTTCATTAGTTTTGAACGGAGTATCAAAAACTAACATTGATTTGGCGTTATTGCCTATGTCTCGTTTGTCCGTGAAATAAACTATGGTTCCGTCACCATCAAAAAATCCAACTTTTCCTGATGTTCCAATTTTTAAATTTCCTAAGATAAAACTAGATAATTTGCCTATGTTCAGAAATCCACCTACATAACCTTGGAATTGGTTGTTTTCGTAGACAGGTAAGGTGTAAGGGGAAACAATATCTCCTGAAATTTTGGAACGAATGCTTGTATGTCTGACTGGCCCTTGCCTTGCCAAGTTTCCATCTTCAATGTAAAAAATGGATCCGGTTTTGGAGCGATCATATTCATTGGTTGAGATAAAAATTCCATCATCAGGTTTATAATAAAACAATGCCTCAACTGCATGGTTTGTACTTTTTAATTGGATTTCGTTTAGGACATTTCGAATTCCATTCAAATTGCGTTTCACAATTTGATCTTTTAGTTTGTTCTCTGTAAAAATAGAAAGGGTAAGGCGATCACGAAAATCAACTAAAGTGAGGCGCATGAGGGATTCCGAATCCATTACGGATTGTTGCATACTTGAGTTCACAAGATCTAACTCTTGTTTGAAGTTCATGCGGTAGTTGATGATAAAAAGTAATAAAATTGCTGCTAAAAACGAAAGTACAGTTTGGAAACCTAAATTCCTCGATAACTTTCTTGTATTGATCCTCGAGTTTTTATCTAACCGAATGGAAAGTAAAATTCCTTTTGTGTTAAATTTTGTTTCTACATATCCAATAAAAATTGATTGGAACAAAATCGTAAAGGCGACTGTCATGCCAAGTCCTATGGCAAGTTCACTGAGTAGAACAAAATTTTTGGTTTTTTGGTAAAAGAGAAGGGCACCGAGAACAAAAAGATACCCAACGGAATAACGGACGATGACATCGATCATCGAGACTTTTTCTAAATGATCGAGCCAAAAGTAAGCTTTGTGGTTGTCTTTGTTGGAAGCGGTTCCATTGAAAATTCTGTAAACGGGTGAAAAACGTATCCAATAAAAAGAAATAGCAAAACTTATAATGAAAAAGACAACAACTGCGGTAGAAATTAGAATGATTTGAAGTTCTTCACTGGTCCATTGTGTGAAAAAATAAATATATGACAGTAAAATCGGGAATCCAATTAAATAGTTAAATCCTTCAAGACCAAAAATTATAAATTTGATCATTTTCCGTATGTCCATACCCTAGGGATACAGATTGTCTAAGAATTGTAAACGTAAAATTCCCGACGGTTCCTCTTTATGAAAGATGCCCTGATACTCAAAACCATCCAAGAAAAAATAAAAAACTTAGGCAGTTTACCAGGGTGTTATCTTTGGAAAAACCAATTGGGGCAAGTAATCTATGTGGGAAAAGCCCTGAAACTCCAATCACGAGTTAGGTCCTATCTCAATCCCAACCAAAAAGACAGAAAAACAAGAGCACTTTATGTAGAATTGTATGATTTAGATTGGATTGCAACAAGAACAGAAAAAGAAGCCTTATTACTCGAAGCGACACTCATCAAAAAATACAACCCTAAGTTCAATGTTAGGTTAAAGGATGATAAAAAATATCCCTTCTTATGTGTCTCCACAAGTGAAGACTATCCAATGGTCTTTTTGACAAGGAAGGTAAAAGACAATGGAGACAGATACTTTGGACCATTTACGGATGTCAAAGCAGCAAGGGATACGTTAGAGCTTATCCATCGCATTTTTCCTGTTAGGAAAACGAAATTAAAACTTCCTCTTTCAAAACCACAAAGGCCATGCCTTAATTTTCATATGGGACGTTGCCTTGGTCCTTGCCAAGGAAATATCACAAAAGAAACCTATGCCGAGTTAGTGGATGAAATCCTTCGGTTTTTAGAAGGTAAAAAAGATCGCCTTGTTGCGGATTTAAAATCTGCGATGTTAGATGCTTCGACCAAAATGGAATATGAGCGAGCAGGATTTCTCAAACAAAGGATTGAAAAAATCAATCAAATTCGAGAAAAACAAACTGTTGTCAGTTTAGATGGTGGAGATGAAGATATTTTAGGGATTAGCAAAAGAGATGATGAAGGTCAGATTGTCATCCTCGAAGTGAGAGGAGGTAGGTTAGAAGGTAAAAAATCTTTCCCATTAACAGGACTTTCTTTTTCAGATGATGAAGAAGCTTTTAATTCTTTCCTACGTGATTATTATCTAAACGTCACTATATTGCCAAGTGTTGTGTACTTACCAACTTCGGCAAAAGGCAATCACGATGTATTTTTAGAAACAATTCTGGAGAAATACGGAACATCCATTAAATTAAAATTCCCTGAGATGGGTCCGAAAAAATCCTTACTTCGCCTAGCAGAAAAAAATGCGGAATTGAGTTTAACAGAAAGGATCCTTGCGACAAAACTTCGTGACCAAACTGTCGCCATGAAGGAGTTACAAGAAAAGTTAAATTTACCAACTTTACCTAGGACAATTGAATGTTATGATATCTCTCATTTCCAAGGGAGTTCCCCTGTTGCCAGTGGTGTCATGTTTGTGGAAGGAAAACCTTTTAAATCCGGGTATCGGCATTATAAGATGAGAGGTTATGATGGGATCAACGATCCTGGTATGATCCATGAAGTGATTGCAAGAAGGTTAAGCCACTTGGTGAACGAAGAAGAACCACTCCCTGATTTGATTGTGATCGATGGAGGACTTACCCAATTATCACGTGCTGCAGAAGCGGCGAATGCTCTGGATCTAGGCCATATTCCAATGGTAGGCCTTGCAAAAAAACGAGAAGAGATTTATTTTCCAGGGGAAAAACACCCTTATAGTTTTGATATCCATTCACCCATGATGAGACTCCTTCGTAATGTAAGAGACGAAGCCCACAGGTTTGGTGTTACCTTCCAAAGATTACAAAGGAAGAAAAAAGCACTCAAATCCATTTTGGATGATATCCCCGATATCGGAGCAAATAGAAGGAAAAATATCCTAATGTATTTCCAATCGAAAAAGAAAGTCACTGATGCAACAAAGGAAGAATTGGAAAATGTACAGGGCATAGGTCCTGTTCTTGCTGAAAAAATTTATAATAACATTCAATCTTTAAAAAAAATAGAACCGAAATAAAGATTCTTAACTCCTTCTTTGACAAGGAGTGGTTAAGTGAAAAAATGTTTACTCATCTTTATTATCTTCGTAGTTTCTTGTTCTTCACAGAACCAATCTCCGTTTTATTTTTATGATGATTCTTTAGGAGAGATTCCTGAATTATTTTTTGAATATGGAACGAAGGATTCTTCACTCAGTTTGCCAGATTCAAATGAAATATTCCATTATGAAAATGGGATTTTTTGTGTGTATTCAATTCCTATCTCTTTATACAAACTAGAATTAGGTGCAAAATTCAGAATTTGTTCCAAACTGGATGAAGAGAGTTCCAAACGTTGGAAAACAGGGTTTTCTCTCTTAAAAAATCAAACATTAGAATATCCAACTTTTTTAGAATCTGGCAAGGGATGGAATCTCTCCTTCACGACATTTGCGAAATGGAAAGAAAAACGAAAGGAGATTATACCTATTCTAGAGTGGAAGGAACAAGTGTTCTCAACAGGCCTTGTGACATACCAAAGTTTTGCAATCCCTCATCCCATTTTTTTGCAAAAATCAAATACAGAGTGTGAGGTTGTTTACCGTTCGTATTCGCTCTCTGTTTCGGAAAACCAAACCCCAACGATTGTATTCGAAATTCCTTGCCCTCATGTGGAGAAAGTTCTCGATATAGTCTTAAGCCAGAACCAAACCTGGATTTCCAATTGTGAGATTGATTCACCTAACATCTCTGAGATCTTCCGTCATTCCGAATCTGATTACATACGTTATTTAGAATGGGAGAACACAAAAGACAAGGTCATTTGTCCTTATGCGGAAACAATCGAAAGGGAAAAGGATGGAGTCACAATCACATTCCAATCGGAAGACTTTCGAAAACGTAGCCGTGTGATGTTACCCAACGGAATTTTACTCTTATCCGACCATCCAAAATACCAAGGAATATACATTCCCAAACAATTTTTATCACAGCTGGGATCTAAGGAAACCATCCGATTTGGGGAATCGATTTTGAATGATACCTCGTTTGATTTCCACCAAGGAGGGGAATATTTTGCAAAACAGTGGAGAACCAATTCTTGCCGTGACCAAAAAAAACTATGGGAGAGTGAAACATCCTTTTGTGGGAATCCTGGTTTACCTAACAACCTAGAACAAAATATGGAACCAAATACAATCCCTCAGTGTATTCCAAGTCAAATCCAACTCACGGAATTTTATCCGGGAAATGATTCTGATCCAAACTTCCCTTTCCCTGCTTATTTTGAATTTCGCAATGAAGGAAGTTCTTGTGATTTATCTTCTTTAAATTGGATTTTGAATGGAAATCTTTATCCATTTTCAGCAAAAGAGGAAATTTTAAAACAGAATGGAATATTCCTATTCACGAGGGAACTTTGGTTAGGTTGGAATCATTTAGAACGAGAAAAACCATTTTATATCCCCAAACAAGTGTTCCAAATCCCTTCTTTTCTCATCCAAAATCGAAAAACGGAAGAAAGTATTTCCTTTCAGTTTGATCCAAGTCGTTTCCATTTGCTCCGGAAAGGAAACCAAAATCGTTTTTCCATCCTTGTCCAAGAGAAAGAATACCCTCATCCCCGAATGACGAGTGATCCAAGATTACTCAATTATGGATTTCAGCTTAGCCCAGGTGTACATGAAACAAACCAAATACAAATGATTGGCAGTTCCCTATTAGAATTTGCACAAAACCCATATCCATTTCTTGATTTCGGATTCTTTGAAGGGGAAGAGGGCATTGGTTTCTTTCAATCGAGTGAAAAGAAAGACTATTTCTATTGGAAGCAGAGTGGCAGAAAAACGGAAACGTTTGGTTACGAACCAAATCTATGTAACGGTGAAAATATTTACCATTTACCTACTGGTTTTTTTGGTGAATCATTTAAATCTTTGTTGTATACCGATAAAGATACATTTAACAACCGTTTAACTGTCTGGAATGATTCCCTCTTAAAAGAAAAATCATACGATGGTTCTCGTTCCCTTCACCCCGAAATTACACCCATTCTTTTTTCATCCTCAATGGTGAGTTCGATTCCTTGTCCAGGGTTATGGAGGAGTCCAGGTTCTGAAAAAATTTCCAGTTTGGAAATTGTAAAATTAAAAGACCAAGCAGGTTTCTTGGCAAATTCAACGTTAGGAAACCTTGGTTCTATTTATTTTGGAAACCAAAGACAGAAATCGGTAATTTCTGTGATACCGATGTTTAGTTTACAGTTTAACTTAGATTTGACGAATCTTCTCTTTGGTCATCCCGAAGAACAGATGTATGTTTATTTCACACATCCCAATCTTATCAAACCAGTTGGATTTTTGGAGAAAAAAGGACCAATACAAATTGAAGCTATTTATCCGAATCCTTTTCTTTCGCAGAATGAATGGGTTTACGTATGCAATCGCTCTGGAAACACAGAGGATTTAAGTTTGTATAGTATAGAAGATGAAACTTCAACGGATGATTTGGTTTCTTACCAATCACGGTTTCCGAATGAATCTCCTATTGGTAAAAATGGGAAAGGATTTATCACAAACGATACCGTTTTACCACCTTCCAGTTGTGCCTGGATAGTAGATCCTGATGGTAAAGATTGGTATTTGCCGATCTTTCATTCAGAATCGGATCGATTGTTCACGGTTGTCACAACACAGACTATCGGAAATGGAATCTCTTCTGGTGAATTCCTCCAACTGAGAAAAAAAAATAATGGGGTTCCCATCCTCATTTCTTCCTTCGGACATAAGGAAAGTCCATCAAACTTTCGTAAAACGGTGAATACAGGAGAATACCTTTGGTTAAAAACGAATGCAGATGGGACATCTCCAGATGACTTTGAAGTTTACCGTGAGGAAAATTGAAACCGTTTCCTTGTTTAATGCGAGTTATACTCTATTTTCTTGTTTTGACTTCTATTCCTTTGACAAGAGTTTATGGAGTTGGCCTTGAGTTTGGTATATATGGATTCGAATTATTCTTAAAAGAAAAACAAAATACCAAACCATTGGAAGTTCCCAATTGGGATTTTCATAACCAAAGATGGGGGCAAGTATTTCGTAACGATGCCTATTTGAATCGAAGCTCGGGAGAGTCAGGTTTTGTTGGTTTAAAAGATAAGAATAACCGAAACCAAATCCATTGGGATCTGGATGCCAAGCTCACAACAGGACCAGAAACTGGATTACGTAATTATTACTTAGGAAAAAATCATTTTTTAGGTTACCAATCCAAATTGTTTTTTTTAGGTGTGGGCCGAAGGGAACACTTGTTTTCACCTAAAAGTTTTTCCACTCAATATGATGGAAGTGAAGGATTATTTTTAGAAATAAAACCTGAATCAAATCTTACATTTCAATTGATGATTTGGGATTTTTATTCTGGTTCACTTCTCCTCTCGAAAGACCAATTTCATGGTTTACTTCGTAAGGAATCTTCTTCCGAATTTTTGACATCCGAAAAAAAGAATGAAGGGTTTAGTCGTTCCCATCATAGGAGGCATAGTTTTGGAATCCATTATGGTGAATCTAATTCTTTACGATTCGGTGTTCATTACTTGGAACTAGGAAGTTTTGGGCCTAATACAAAAGACCATCCAAGTGAAACAAAGAAGAATTCTGCAGATGGGGATTCTCTCTTTTCGGGGAATTTTGGATTTGGAATTCAATTTGAAACCTTATCCTTTGCATTTGATTTTTTGTGGTGTAAGGGGAGTGATAGGACTCGTTCCCAAATCGCAGAGAAACCAGGAACTATTCCAATTGCAGGTGAGGCAATCCAAATTGGCACTGAATTAAAGTTAGGTGATTTTAAAATAAGAAGTTCTCATTTTCTCTCCGATACTGCAGAAACAAATCAAAACCATCAAATTGTAAAAGAAGGTTATATATCCATGGGAACACACCCAAGCCAAACTCCCTATTTATCCCAGATCTTTCGAATGTTTCCGTCGGCCGCCGTCACTGAATCTGGGTACGAAAAAAACTTTGCCCTGATCGAAGGAAGAGCCTTTGGGTATTTAACGGAATTGGTCCTTTCTTACCAATACCAACAAGTCATTGTTAAGTTAATCGGAAATTATTTTGTGCCTTACCACCAAAATGGTTTGCTAGATGGTCGGATCCATTTTCAAAAAAGACAATTTGAGAAATTTTTTGTGGCAGAAGGAATGTTGGAAGTGGCACTCAAAACTGAGGAAGGGTTTGAATTAGGAGTTGGGCTTTCTCAGTTATATCTACCGGAATCCATGGGTATCAGCTCTAATTTTGGATATGTCTATGGAAGGTACCAAATTTGAAAATGGATAGAGATATAAAGTTTGTTCCTTTCGTTTCATTTCTGAGTGTATGGTTTGTTTTGAATTGCCATCCGTCAAAATCAAAACTAGATTTATCTGCATTTTTATTTCCAAGTCCACTGAGTGAAATTTATTTCTCTTATCCAGGTCGGAATGTAGCAAAAGAAAAAAAAAGAATCGTAAGAGATGTGATTCTTTCTGAAATTCAAAAGTCAAATGAATCCATTCGTATGTATCTATATTCGATTGATGACTATGAAATCATCTCTGCCCTTTATTCCAAAAAAAGAGCAGGAGTGAATATCCAAATTTATGGCGACAAAGATGAGGATTACAAGGAACTAGAATCGTTTGGATTCCAAGTACAACGTTGGGAAGGTTCAGGGATTCACCATACAAAGATTATGTTATTCGATCGAAAAAGAATGTTCCTTGGTACAGGAAATTTTACCTCGCATGGATTGGAAACAGATCACAATGTCTATTGGATCCAAAATTTAAAACTTCCAGAATACGATGCACTTGTAACCACATTGGAAGGTAAAAATCCTCTGGGAACGGTCGAAGTAGGTGATTTAAGATATATATTTGCACCAGACGCAGGGTTTGAAATCCAAACTCAGATCCTTGAGGCAATTGATTCGGCAAAAGTATCCATACAATATTTGATTTATTCTCACTACGATCCGGTCATAAGTTTAAAGTTATTAGAAGCATCAAAACGTGGTGTGCGGGTTTGGGGAATTTATAACTCACCAAAACAAACAAATCCTGAGGCAATTTATCTAAGCCAACATTTGCCTTTCCCTTCTCAAATCTGGGAAGACGGTAATGTCGACTTTGTGTATGAAGAGAATACATACAAAGGTGGACTCTTACACCACAAAACAATGATAATCGACGAAAGGGATGTTTATGTTGGGTCTTATAATTATTCTGTATCAGCAAGGGACAATAACAAAGAAGTTTTTGTCAAAATGAGTCACCCTCTCATTACGAAAGAATTTTTACAGGAATGGAAACGGATCGAAACAAATGCCATTCCACTCTCAGTGGACAATGTTTCTCCCAATACAGACCAAACTTGGGAGTTACATTCTTTTAAGATAAAACGATTTTATAATCCCTTGTACGAAACAAATTTGTTTTTCCAAGAAACAGGAAATTTTGACTCTAACTCCAATGCCCTTGCAAAACCATACGAACAATCGTTAGGTTTGGTTGGGATTCCAAAAAACAATGGTTTGGAAAAGGAGTGGGGAAGGTTTGATAGGGAAAGTGTCGAAACAGATCCAATTTGGGAAACGAGTGAAGGAACGGATATAACCTTACGTTTACAAAATTACTTCCTTGGAACACGTGTGAGTCTTTCCAATGGAGAAAAAATCCAATCCATTTCCATTTGGGACGGAAGTAATCCAAAAGAATTGATTCCAATCGATCCTAACTCCATAGCAGTGGGAAGGTCAAACTTTAGGCAGGGTAAAAATCTTTGGATGTGGGTTCGTACAGAAAAACGAACCATATCCTTTTGCCATACCAAACAAAAAAATACCATTCCAAGATGGATGGTATTTCTGTTAAACCGTTTGCAGGTTAAACAGAAGCAATCTTTAGTATGTTCTAATGACTAGTCATTCCATTTTATCTTCAATGATGGGAACCAAAATTTTGGCGATATCCTCTTGCAATTTCATGTAGTTATTGATTCCTAAATGTGTGATCTGTTTATTCACATCATTTAACATCGTTTGTATGAGAAGGATAAGAGTGTGTTTTTTATCTTCGGGAAGTTTCGAATCATGGATCAAATCAGACATGGCTTGTCCAATTTGTCATGGAAATGAGAATTTCCAAGCATTTTTAAACCCAGTTTTTAAGCTCTAGTTCTTTTAGTTTGGGTGCCATCCGATACGTAAACATCACAATGAATACCGTCATCGTGGCTCCAAACACAACAGAACCAACTGTCCCTAAAAATTTAGCAGAAATACCTGATTCAAAGGCACCAATTTCATTGGAGGAACCAATGAACACTTTATTGATAGCACTCACTCGACCACGCATATCTTCCGGAGTCATCGTTTGCATGATGGTCGAACGGACTACGACCGAAACACTATCGAATACACCTGATAAAAATAAAGCGAATAGGGAGAGATAAAAAGAATGGGATAAACCAAATACCAACATACAGATCCCAAATCCAAACACACACGAGAGTAAAACCTTTCCTGATTTTTCTAGTGGTGGTTTGTAAGTTAGGTAATAGGCCATAATCAAAGCACCAAAAGAAGGTGCTGCCCGCAAATACCCAAGTCCTTCCGAACCAACAAATAAAATATCCTTTGCAAATACAGGAAGAAGGGCAACGGCTCCACCAAATAAAACAGCAAACATATCGAGTGCCATGGCACCTAACATGATCTCATTTTTTAAAACAAATTTTAAACCTTTGAGTAAGCTATCTTTTAGTGGTTCTTTCACTTTTGATTCAGGTAAACTTCGTTTTTTAATCCAAAAGAATAACAGGAAGGGTAAACCAATGCAAATGGAATCTAGTCCATAAGCCCAATGAATCCCCAAACTCCCATACACAATTCCACCAAGAGCAGGACCAATCACAGCACCAGCTTGGAAAGATGTTCCCATCCAAGCTGCTGAATGTGGGTAATGTTCTCTTGGCACAAGTTGGGTAACAAAACTAAATATAGCAGGGGAGATAAACCCTCGAGCAATCCCGGAAACCAAAATCACTAAAAATATCGGATATGCTTTATAAGTTTCCAAGAGATAAAACAATGGACCCGTAAATGCAAATAAGGTAAGGGAACAAACGAGTAAAAAAAACAGACAGACAACAATGATATTTCTGCGGTCTCTAAGGTCTGCTAGGTGGCCAGCATAAAGAGAGACAAGGATTGAGGGAATGGCTTCAAATAATCCAACGAGACCGAGATCCAAAACACTCCCAGTGAGTTCATAAACCTGCCAACCAACAATTGTTGCTTGGATATTGATCGCAAGGACCATAAAAAATCTTGCGACAATAAAAAACCGAAAGTCTTTATGTTGGAAAATGGCTAAAGAAAGATTTTTTTTCATCTCTATTCAGCCAATGTTTTCTTACAAAATCAGGGTGCAATTCACAAATTGTGGACTAGGATTAATTCGATTCACTTCCCAATTGGAAATTTAAAGTTTTTACTGGTTCTTCATTTCCTACATTATCCACTGCATAATAAAACAATTGGAAGGAACCTTTACATTCCGATTTTAAACCCAATACCGAAACATCCGTTGTAAAAGATTTAAACTCAGATTGGGTTCCTGATTGGCAGGTGACCGAATACAGAATGTCTTTGACTCCACTTCGATTGTCTTTTGCTACCAATCGGATGGCAGAAGTTGGGGATAAAAAGTTTGTATTCCCTTTTCCTTTGGTCATCGTACCCATCCATTCTACATTGGAAGTTGGAGGAATCGTATCTCTAATAAATTCAACGATTTGAATTGGTTCCTTGTTTCCCGCCATGTCCACAGAGAAGTAAAATAATTTGTATTCTCCTTCTTCTGTAAAAGGAATCGAAGCTAAGGATTTCGCAGAATTCCATTGTCCATCATTCACTCGGTAACGAACTTCTGCAATTCCCGATGCATCATCGGTAGGTGATACATTGATATGGTCTCTCGTTAAATACCGAGAACCAACTTCCTTTTCTTTGATAATCACAAAACTATCGTTAGAGATGACGGAGACTTGTTTTTTCGGAACTGGTTTTGGTTCAAATGTTTTTTTGGTTACAAATTCTTTTGGAACAGACAAAGGAGAACCAGGGTCCACATTTGTAGAGAACACTTGGGTCCAGAATCCTTTTGCTCCATATTCACCTAACCTGCGAACACGAAAGTATTCGAAGTCATCTTTCGGAGTTATAGTGATTCGGTTCCCTTTGAACTGAATCACCTCTGGTGGTTTTGGCGCAATTGATGCTTCCGTTTCACTTGGTTTTTCTTGCCAAAGTTCCAATTCAAAATTGGCATCGGCTTCCGCATCGATCAGGATTCTTAGTTCCCTTTTTGGTTTAGAATCTACGGAACTAAATATCAGTAATAATAAACTGAGGACTAATGTTAATTTTTGTTTCATATCCCTTCTATTCTTCTTTGATACGAGGTGCTTCTGGAATTTTATAAGGTTGTACAGGTGACTTTCCTTTTTCGACGAAGGTTGCCATTCCTTGTGTGAGTTCTACTGTTTTCCCTTGTGCATTTACATCCACAACACCTTCGAAACAAGAGATTGTGGAACTTAATTTTTCATCGAGTTCTACTCTGAACTCAGTCCCTCTCACACCGGCAGTAGAAGAAGGGCTAACAATATTGAATTTATGGTTGGCAGTTGGTGGATCACTTTTCGTCACTTTTGCATCGAGGCTTCCTTTAAAGAGAGCCACTGTAACAGGACCACCTTTTTTCTCTTCACCTCTCACTTCAAAATGGCTATTGTTTAAGATGCGAACCATTCCAACTTGGTTGATGTGGATGTCCGTTTTTCCTTTTCCATTTGTTTTGATTTGATCATTCGGATGTAATTCTTGGCCAAGTTTGAGTGGAGTCCAAGGTCCTTTTCCACCAGTACCATTCCATTCCACTTGTCCCATCACAAATTCCGTCACACCTACAACTGCCTTTCTTAAAAAAACAGGCACCACAAGAGAAAGACCTGGTTTGATCAAATCAGGATTGGGGATTTTATTGTATTTCAGAAGTTCTGGCCAACGTTTCGGGTCTGATAGGTGGCGTTCCGATATGAGAGAAAGAGTTTCTCCCTTTTGGACGGTGATGGTAATGGGTTCCAATGCCGCATCTGGTTCTGCCATCACTGGGAATTGGCATAACATTATGATAAGTACTAGGATAGTTTGTACGATGGACTTTCTCATATACATACTCTCTCAAACTTCTGTTTAAATTTCCAGCGATTTCGTAAATCTTGGGGATTTTTCTAAACGAAGATTTCCATCAAAGGATTCGAATGATCTAAAGAATCGAACCAAAATTTCCGAATCCAATGAAAATGTACCCTTATCGAAGTTAGTTTCTAGCCTTCTTGTAAAAAATAAATTCCAAGTGCAGCGGCCATATGAGGGTGATGGATTATTCCATCAAGTAACAGTTGTTTGACTTCGTCTGGAGATTTTAAAACGATTTCAATGTCTTCTCCTTCATCAAACTCAACATCGTGGAGTTGTTCCACATCATAGGCTACGTAAGAATACGACCAGTTGGTGAACATTGCCGGATTGCCAGAAAATTTTGACAATAATTTGATTTTCTTTGGATCAGTTGCATAACCTGTTTCTTCTCGTAACTCTCGGATGACGGATGTTAACTCACTATCTGGTCCTTCTTCATCCACGATGCCACCTGGAATTTCTAAACTGTCTTCACCAATCCCATGTCTGTATTGTTTGATGAGTAAAATTTCACCAGATTTGGTGACGGGAACCACATTCACCCAGTTTTTTGATTTTAATACATAATAGGTTTTTTCTTGTTCCGAACGTGGCAGTTTGATATCGAAAGATGCCAGAGTGTAAATGGGAGTAGGGAATAGGTCTTTCCAATTTTTTCGTTCTTTCAATTGATTTCGTTCCTTAGTTTCAATTTGGTACCACCTCCAATGCAATCTTGTGTTCAAAGGATTGACTAGCTTTTTTTAGAAGTTCCAATCTTACTCCTTGCTAGAAGAAGCATAGTTTGAAAACCTTTCCTTATGAAATTATACGGTAGCATCACTTCCCCTTACGTCAGACGCATTCGTTTCCTTTGTTTAGAACTCGGGATTCCTTTCCAACTGGTTGATACGATGACAGAATCTGGGCAAAAAGAACTCAGGGAAAAAAATCCACTTTGGAAAGTGCCATACTTAGAAACAGATGATGTCAAAATCTGGGATAGCCACACCATCACTGATTATATTTTGGAAACAAAAGGACCTGGTAAGTTTCGTCCGAAAGCAGGTGACCATTTTTACCGAGAGGCAAATCTACTCACAGCCATTGACCAAGCTCTTGACAATGCCATTCTCCTCTTTTATTTGAATAAGGAGGGGATCAAACCGGATGCCGCTCCTTACCTAACTAAAAATGCACTTCGGATCAGTTCTATTTTGGAATTCATTAAACGGGAGTTAAGTGGTAACTATTTCTTTTCCGATGGGAAAGTGGGTTTATCTGAGATCGCACTGTATTCCACATTGGATTGGATGCGATTTCGTTCTGTATTGCCTATTCTCGAAGAGGAAATTTTTGTCAATTTTCTGAATTTCCATGGTCCTAACAAATCTTGGATGGAAACGGCACCTAAGTAAACTTCTCAAACCTTTTTTACTCGACCCCATTTGATTTCACTGGATTATGTCCCTTACTGGACTCCCTATGAAATTGAATGCGGCACAAATGGAAGCTGTTTCCACCATCCAAGGTCCCCTTCTTGTCTTTGCCGGAGCAGGGTCAGGGAAAACCCGCGTCATTACCAACCGGATCGCCCATATGGTGGAGGGAGTGAAAATTCCAGCGAGTAAAATCGTCGCTCTCTCTTTTACCAATAAAAGTGCAAAGGAAATGGCTGAACGTCTGCGAAAGATGGTTCCAAGGGAAAAACTGAAAGGGATCACACTTTCTACCTTCCATTCGTTAGGCCTAAAGATCCTAAAAGAACACATCACAAAACTAGGTTACAACGAAACGTTTTTACTCTTTAACGGGACTGACCAAGAAGCCTTTGTTTCCGACCTTTTAAAATCCAAACGCCTGGATCCGAAAAAAGTTCCCCCGAAAGAAATCCTGCGACGTATCTCGTATGCTAAAAATACGCAAGTCCACCCCAAGGACAATGGCCTCACAGGTGAGTTTGATTTAGTAGCTGCTGAAGTTTTTTCCCTGTATGAAGAGGGACTCAAAGAAAAAAATGCCATCGACTTTGACGATTTGATTTTACTTCCCAAACGGCTGTTAGCTGAATTTCCTGAAATTGCAGCCTATTACCAAAGAAAACACGAATACTTCCTTGTGGATGAGTTCCAAGACACAAACCAACTCCAATATGAATTTTTATCTCTCTTTCGTGGGAACAGTGATAACCTTTGTGTGGTAGGCGACGATGACCAAAGTATCTATGCTTTCCGCGGATCCAATGTGCAACTCATCCTCAATTTTGAAAGGGAATTCCCTCATGCAAAAGTGGTGAGGTTACTTGAAAATTATAGGTCAACATCACTCATCATCCAAGCTGCAAACTCTCTCATCCAAAACAACAAAGGCAGAAAGGAAAAAACCTTGTACAGCCGGATTCCTTCCGCCGAACGAGTGGAATACTATGAAACTGCGGATGAAAGGGAAGAAGCCATCTTTGTAGCAGGCAGAATCCAAACCTTACTCATCAAAAATGAATTTAAGGGAAAAGAAATTGCCATCCTCTTTCGTACGAACTTCCAATCACGCCCGTTTGAGGAGGAACTTCGTAACCGTAGTATCCCTTACAAAGTAGTGGGTGGTTATAATTTTTTTGATCGGAAGGAAATCCGCGATTGTATTTCTTACCTTCGTTACGTGGCAAACCCAAAGGATGATTATTCCCTCCTTCGCATCATCAACTACCCAAAACGGGGGATTGGTCCAGGAACCATGCAAAAACTCCAGGAAGAAGCCTTTACCCACAAACTCTCATTGTATGAAATCTTCCATAAAATGATTGAGAGTCCCGACTATTTGCCCGAAGTAAAGGCTAAGGTCAGACAAGAAATTTACCAATTTGTGGAACTAGTGGATGCTTTCAAAAAGAAGTTTGCCATGTCTCCGAAACTAGCTCCAGTCCTTCGGGAAATGATCACCCAGATTGGCTTCGAACGGGAAATTTCCATGGAAGAGACCGAAGAGAAGGTGGTCAAAGCCCGGATCTATAATTTGAGTGAACTTGTGAACATGTTGTCCTTTTTTGAAGAAGAAGAGGGCAGGGAAGGAAAGGCCACGATTTTTGACTTCCTACAAAGGTTAGTCCTCCTCATGGAAGACGAACCGAAAGAAGATGAAGAGGACAGACGGGTGCAACTCCTCACCATGCACCAGTCCAAAGGACTCGAATACGATTTAGTATTTTTAGTGGGACTTGAAGAGGGAATTTTACCGAACTCACGTGTTATAGAAGAAGAAGGGGAAGTTGTCGATGAAGAACGACGCCTTCTCTACGTGGGTATGACTCGCCCAAGGCGAAAATTGTACTTGACTTCGGCTCGTACAAGACGCAAATTTGGGGAGCAAATCGAGAGTGCCCCCTCTCGGTTTTTAAACGAGCTGTCTCAGGACGCTGTTCTTTTTTTCCCAATGGAAACGAAGGATAGAGACACGGAAACTAAGAATTTCTTAGAGGAATTAGACAAACTAAAGGTAGGCTAATGAAATCGATTCTCCCACTCACCCTCCTATTGTTGGTAGTGGCATTTGAAAATTGCGCATCAAACAAGGAAACCATCCGCCCAGGAGTTTCCAAAATCAACACAGGGTCTCATTTGGCCCAAATCGAAGCAATCGATGCTGATCTCAAATCCTCTACACTATCTGACGAATCCCGTGACAAATTAATCATCAAAAAGGGAAAGTTATTACTCGATTTAGGTCGTTATGAAGAAACGATCACAACCCTCAGCCAAGTGAACCAGGCAAAAGCAAATCCTGTGCAATTGTCTGAGTGGAATTTGGCAATGGGAAAAGCCTATATTGGAAAAAACGAATATAGCAAAGCCATCCAATTCTTAAACCAATCGGAAAAACTCGATAAAAACACGAACCTAATGGAACGTAAAAAACTTGTGGTGCAATCCCTTGTGGCAGAAAGAGAGTATTACCCCGCACTTGCGACTCTTACCAAAACCTACACAAAAGGGAATCAGAAAAAAGACGAATTCTATTATGAAACGGCTGCAAAGACCTATCTCAAAATGGGTTTCGAATACAAAAACACTGGTTTTTACCAAAAAGGATTACAAGTAGCAAACCTTGGTTTGGAAGAATTTCCAAACAATGAAACCTTAAAGTCCATTCAAAAAGAATGTTTGGAAGTGTTACAGCCGGAGGGCAAACTCTAAGATTTTTTGGAACGTTTTTTCCCAACACATCGTTTCCTTGAATGGAAACAAAACTTAGAATTCGTACTCAATAGAATCCGTGAAAACAAACGGGTTCTATTTTCATTTATAGCTCTTGGTTTTGTATTTTTTCTTTTTGTCCTCTCATACTATGGTTTAGAATTTTACCTTCGTAACTACAGGATTCCACTCGTAAAACTTCGTAAGGTTGTGGCGGCAACCATCAACCAAGAATTAGGCAAAGCCGTTGACATCGGTGTACTCGATTTTTCGTTAAGGGAAGGTCTGATCATTGAAGATTTGGTTGTTTCAAACGAAGAAGACTTTTCGTTTAACGACCATATGTTGAAGGTTAAAAAGGTAACCTTTCGACTCTCAAGTTATTTCAAAGAATCTCCTACGGTGGAACGGATTGATTTTTACAGTCCACAATTAGTTTTAAACGAAGATACCAGTTTAAGGAATCGGTTAATCGAGTATGCACAAACGAGTCGGATCAAAGACATCCGATTCCACGATGCAAAACTCACAGTTAAAAAATCAGATACAACTTTGGTGGATTGGAAAGAAGGTTGGGATATCGATTTACTTCGAAAAAACAAACGTCTTTATCTAAAATATACAAATGGTTGGTTTTGGGTTCCGAATACAACTCGAATCAAAGGTGAAGGTGAGTTTTCCGAGACCAATTTGAATGAATATCAATTTGAATTTTTTTGGAAAAATTATCCTTCAGAGGAAGCAATTTTACTCACCAATTATTTGTTTGGTGCTAATGTTCAATCTGCAGTTTTATCGGGGGAAGGTAAAATATCTTCCAATCCAAATTCTGGTTTTGTGATGGATGGGGAGGTTGAATTCGAAAACTCATTCATCATCATTCCATTTTTTGAAAACTATCTCCTGGAAGGTTTCCGGTTTCGTGAGAAGTTCCATTTTACCGAAAATTTAGAAGAGCGAGAATTCATTGGGAATGAGTTCCAAATCAAATCACAAGTATTGTCTCAGATGGCGAAGGAAACTTTGCTTTTTCGCAAAATTGAATTTCAGATTGGGGCTTTAGAAGATATATTTGAACATGTTACTGACATTTCTGGATTTGTTCGTTTCCCATTGTTTGGTGAATTGCGTGGAAATATTGAATTAAAGGAAACGGGTGAAAAAAACAAATGGTTTTCTCTTTCTGGGGAAGTGAATGGAAATGAGATTAAACTTGATTCTTCACTTGTGCAAATTGAAAATACAAAACTTTCATTCAAATTTAAACCAAACCAAGAATGGGATTTAAACTTAGATGCTGAAATATTTGGGAAACCTTCTCATTTAGTAGGATCTGGATCTTCTGATTGGAGTCGTTCCAAAAAAATAGATGGATCTTATTATTACCCAATGACTTCCAAATCCAAACTTAGTTTTCAGACTACGGAACTAACGGCGAATGATTGGAAACCATTATATGAAGATTGGAAAAAAGAAACTTTAGAAGAAATTCGAGAAAGGCAAGAAAAACTAATTCCAGAAGAGTATTTTTACCAAACAAAACTCTACAAATACTTTTTAGAATCCATGAATTTTGATTTAGGTATCCACATTACAAATTTTTATCCTTACCGAGGGGCAAAATCTTTAGGAGAATCAAAAGGTAATTTTACAGTCAAAGATGGTAGGTTTAATTTCAACTTAGGTTTGGGAAATGTAGATTCGAAAGTTTCCATGGTTTCTTATTTCGCAAGTAAAACACCTAACTTTAGTTTGAACTTACTATTAAAAGAATACCCATGGTCGGAACCTTGGATGGTCATGTGTGGCACCGAACTTAAACCTACCAATGTGAGTATGGATTTTAGTTTCAATAGCATTGGAAGTGATTATTATATGTTGCATAAGGATGCTAGGACATCCTATTCCTTAAAATTATTTGGAATCAATTTAAAGGATGGAGATTTGATTGTAAAGGGCAATGTGGATTTAAAACCATTACAGTCACCATTTGATATGGAATTTACTCTCAATCGATATTCCGATTTGGATTATTTATCCGATGTTGTTGTCACCAGTGGAAGTGGGGCCATCGATCTAAAAGGGTATGGTAATAATAAAAATGGCAATTACCAGATGACAGTGTATGGCCTGATTGGTGATACTAGAGGGAATTTTTCGATTTCAGAGGAGGAGAACAAATGCTTGTTCAAATGAGATTTTTAGTATTATTTTCCATTTTGATCTTAGGTATGTTTCAATGTTCTGAAAAGTCAAACCCAGCTGACACTGTCCCGAGCCTAAGCAGTTTACCAAATTTTAAAGGTGAGTGGACCCTGGAATGGGAAAACAAAATCCACCAACTCCAAATTGATCCAGAAGAGAAAAATGTATTCATCGATGGGAAGGAAGGTTTGGAACTTGATATGGATTCGGTTGGGATTCGGATTCGGGCTTTCGACGAAGAGTCAGTCAAAGGTTATTTTTTGTATTCTGATATCAAACCAAAATCATGGATTGGCACTTGGGAAAACCGTGTTGTTCGATTAATCCGAAGGAATTGATTTTAAAAGATTTTGGATTTCTCTTGCCGCTTTTTTCGAAGCATTATTTGTTCCCAGTTCTCTTTCTTTAGCCTCTCGTAAAATACCTTTGATTTTATTTCTGAGTTTTGTATTGGAAAGGATTTTCCAAGCCTCAGAAACAATGTATTCTGGTTTACACTCATTTTGAGTGATTTCACGGCAAACTTCTTCCCCACTCAGAATATTGGCAAGACCTATGAACTTGGACTTCATGAGTAGTGAACCTAAAAAATAGGTAAATAAACTGACTTTATACAAAATCACCATTGGAGTTTCAAAATACAAACCTTCTAATGTTGCTGTCCCTGAAGCAATGAGGAGTAGGTCACTTGCTTCCATCACACGAAGAGAGGAATTCCAAAGATAGTGGATTTGGATATCTGGATGTGTTGTTTTGACAAGATTGATTTTATCTAAGATAAAACTTTCTTCCTTCTGGTTGATATTCGGAAGTAAAAATACAATTTTCTTTTTTTCTACCTTACATTGTTCGTGGAGTAAAACTGCGGTTCCTAGAATGGGATCTATGAGTCGATGGATTTCTCCTTTTCTGGATCCAGGTAATAAACCCACCGTATAACCATGGTGAGGGTCCGGAAGTTTTTCTGGAATCACTGGCTCTTTTTTTAATTTTTCTGGAATCCTTTTGGTAATGGGGTGGCCTACAAATTTTGCATTCACACCATACTCATTGTATATCTCTTCTTCAAATCGAAAAAGTGTTAGCATTAATGCAATGTGTTCTTTGATAAAAAAGATTCGTTTGAATTTCCAAGCCCAAATTTGTGGAGATACATAAAATACGGTTGGAATCCCACGTAATTTTAGCTCCTTCGCCAAACGTAAGTTAAATCCAGGGTAATCGATTAGGATGGCAAGCTGAGTTGGTCTGTGTGTGGTTTCGTCTAACAATCGATAAAAAACTTTTTTTAGAAAACTGTACTTTTTAATCGCTTCAGAAAATCCAATCACACTGAGATTTTCCATTTCTTCCAATGACTCAAGGCCATTTTGGATCATTCCTTCTCCACCTATCCCATAAAAATGGTAATCAGGTTCGATTAGTTTTAATTCTTGCAAAAGATCTGCGCCAATGAGGTCACCTGAATGTTCTCCTGCGATGACTAGAATGTTTTTTTTAGAATTAGATCGATGTGACTTTTTTTTGGCTACCATTGAGAACCTTACTTCCATTTTTACCGAGGACACAAAAGTTTAATTTGTGTTTTGTGGCAAATTCGATTGTTTCTTTCGGATTGACAACAAGCGTTTCACCTTCCCTGATGCACAATGTTTTACATCCACTTTCTAACATCACTTGGAAGGTGTGAATTCCGATGGTTGGTAAATCAAATCGTTCGTCCTGTTTTGCTTTTGGACTTTTGCAAACAACTGCATCACCTTTTTTTTTGGTGTAATGGCCACCACGACGAATGGTTTCGTCCGTTCCTTCCACTGCTTCCACAGCGATGACCGATTCATCACTCACAACAACCATTTGGCCGATATCCAAATCAGCCATTTTTTCAGCGTAGAACATTCCAAATTCAATGTCCTTTAGTTCTTGGGTGCTGAATTTTTTGGGTGTGTATCTTCCTTCTTTGAGGAGGAGAGACTGTAAGTAGATCTTTTGTGAAATCACTTTTACTCCCATCGCTTCAAACTCATCGGCAATCGCAAGGAAAATGGGGTAATCATTTCGGTTGATAGTTTTGGCAAGGATGGAAAGTGCTTTGAGATCAAATTTGAGTTTTTGGAAAAGGAGATCCTTTCTCACTTTTCCAAGCATCAGGATTCGCGAGATTTTTTCTTTCTGGATGGTTTTTAAAATTTTCCCGACTTGGGTGATGTGGACGGGAATGGTCCTAGACTCGTGTCCTCGTGGAGAAAAATCTGATTCGATGAGTCCCAAAAACAATGGATCCTCGCCGCTAGCGAGAGCTTCCAACATTCCTATATGGGGGAGCTCTCCACCACCAGCGATGATTGCCAATCTACCTTTTGAAGCCAATGCTGGTCCTTTTATGCGTTACCAGAATCGCTAGTAGAAGGTGTGGATGGGGTACTTTCTTTTTTGTAGTCTGTGACGTAAAATCCTGATCCTTTGAAAATGATCCCTGCACTTGCCGAGATTCGTCTTTCTACAGAACCTTTTTGTCCACAAAGGCATTCCGTTAAAGCATCTTCCTTCATGGATTGTACGTGTTCAAAGTCTTTTCCGCATGTGTTACAGTGGTAGTCGTAAGTTGCCATAGTATCTCCTCTAATGGATTCCTGTTCTCACTTCAAATAATAAGACATGGTCTCTGTTTGGTTTGGTCGCAAGCGGAAGGCAAATCTCCCAAGAATACTTGCCTGCTTCAAGCATGGTTTCAGAGAGAGGATAGGATCGAATGGATTGGATGAGGCCAGTATTCCTCCTCCAGAGGCTTGCGCTCCATTTGTCACCTTGCCTGTTTTCTATATGTAAGGACAGATTTTCTCTCCTTTTGGCACCGTCGAGGACATAACGGTTTTTATTGACCCAAATCGAAGTTTGGTCGAGAGAGATTGAGTATGCTAAATGTTCTAAGTGGTTGTATTGGACGTGAATTTCGATAAAGGGAATGGGAGTCTCTGAATCGGTTGGCATAAAAGAGAATTCAAAATAGTTTTTGTTCCCGGAAAGTTTTTTACAGATCCTTTGTGAACTTGGGTTTTTGGTGTCTGATCCATAAATGGGAAATCCTGTTTCTCCATATACGCGAATGGATTCCCTCGGAATGTAATTTCCAAAAAAAGTTTGTGGGATTTTTTTCCCGTCCCATCCTTCAAAATCAATCCGAATCTCATTGTCTACCGCTTTGAAACGTTTTTCAAATTCACTTGTGAGAGTTTCATCCGCTAAGGTTTCCTTTAAAAACCCAGAAAAAACCCATGCTGTTTTTTGTGTGTTTGGAAAATAACATCGTTTCCAATGTCCTTCGTTTCCGGCGATGGTTTCTTCTGCACCATCTTCTTCCAAACAGATTGTAGGTTCTGGTTCACTTACTTTTCCCACTTCACTATTTTCCCTTCCAGGCCCACTACGAAGGTTTACATTTTTTCCTCGAATGGTGGCTGTTTGGTGGTAAAGATTGGTCCCTGAAACTTGTGATAAAAAATGTAAGGTTTGTAAGAGAAATCCTGTTTCAATTTCGCCTATCGGTTCAAAAGGAAAGGTAAGTAAGTGTGATAATGCATCACTGAAACTTTCTTCCATACCTCTCGGATCTTCTAAAATCAATAAAAGTAGGAAATGTGTGACTTCCGCCTTAGGTATGGGTTTGATGATGGAATTGATTTTTGTGATGAGTGCACGTTTGTAACCAGTTCCATGTTTTTTCAAATGAGAAAAATATGGATCTTCAATATGGTAATAAGTCCCTCTTGTGGTGTCCCATTCTAAAAGTTTCGTATCATTTCTTTTTTGGAAAAACTGTAAGAGTTCTTTTTGGTTGTCTTTCCCATTGATTTGTTTTTCCAATTGGGATAAGGATTGGGATAAAATCGTTAGTTCTAACTCACTTGTTGGAATTTCGGATTCCTTATACAGTTTTAAAACTTTTAAATAAGAACCTGATTGGTGGAGATCGTAAGCTTTATCATCTCGTTCTCGGAAATCAACAAAGGTGTAAGTGAAAAGGATAACGAGTAAAAAAAGGAATCCAATAACAAAAAAAACACGGGAGCGAATCAAACGTTACCTCCCGTTTTTCTCTTAAAGATTTTCAGGAAGGAGTTTGGCTCGGTCCACTCCGTATTCTTCGAATAATGCATTTTTTGCCACATAGTATCTGTGTAAATTGATGTTGTAGTCAACTTTTGCTCTTACAAGTGATAACTGGTCTTGTACCAATGTGTCCAGTGCATTTTTTACGGCAAGTGCATTGAACCTGCCTTGTTGGAAGGAACGTAAAACACCATTATAGTATTTTTTAGATTCCTCTTCCGTACGTTTTGCATTTTCCATCACTCGGAAAGATGCTTTTAAAATATCAATTCTTGTTTTGACATCATCCGAAACGGCTTTGACCAAATCAGCTTCCTCTAACGAAACCTGTCTTTTTTGGATTTCTGCATCACGGATTCCAACTTTGACCCCTTTGTCCATGATGGGGTAACTCAAGTCAAGAGACCCTTGCATCACTGGGTACTGGTAGGAAAAAACGCCATGGCGGCTGTCTGAATAATTATTTTGAGGGCTAATGGTATTTTGAGCTTGGTAACCATACGTTCCCGCTGCTTTTAACGATGGTAGGGCTTCGTTTTTTGCCATCTTCATAGCAAGTTCTGCGTTTTCTTTTTTCCTTTGGATGGCACGGAAATCAGCTCTGTGTTTGTAGGCGTAGTCGATATCAGATTGGTAGTCCAATTTGTCTGGTAAAGTTTCAGAAAGTGGAGTTGTCTTTTGGAACACAGTGTCTTCAGGAAGGTTCAGGGAACGAATGAGTTTTCGTCTCGCTTCTTCCTTTTCGGCACTTGCTTGGGCCATTTGGCCTTCCACTTGGGAAAGTAGGGCATTCCATTGGTTCACTTCGAAACTTTCCGAAAGTCCAAGCCCTTGTTTACGAATCGTTAGATCCCTTACATTTTTTGTATTTTTTAACAATTGTTCGAAGGTTTGGTATCCCGATTCTTTTACAGAGTAATTCCAATAATCAACAAGAGTAGATACCACTTTGGAAGCAACTTGGTCTTCCATTTGTTCCCGCATGATTTCTGTTTGGTTTTCTAGGATTTTTTCCATATTCCTTTCATTGGCACCAAACGCATTTTTAAGTAAGTCTTGGGCAATGGTAACAGATAAGGAATCCGTATAAAGAGGAGGGAGGCCTAAAGCTGTAAATCCAGCAGGAGTTTGGTTTGGATTTTCAAACGCATTTGAGTCAAAACGTTGTGACCTTGCTTCTAGTTTGAAGTAAGTTCCTGTTGTGAAGAGTTTTTCAAGACCAGCACTGTATGTGTTGGTTTGGGTTTTTGTTCCCGTGAAGATGTTGTTTTGGTTAAAAGGAAACTTCTTTTGGTCGATTTCTGCTTTGGAAATCGCACGCCAAGAATACTTGGCTTCAAATTTCATCAAATTGGTATCAGCTTTTGCTAATTCCAAACGTGCTTGTAACACTTCGCGGTTGTTTTCAATGGCATACCGAACCGCATCCTTTAAACTTAAGGTAAACCCTTTTTCGTCCGATTCGGCAGCGAGAAGGCCGAAGGAAATGAAGAGAACCAATGCACTAGAAACCCATGAACGTTGTTCCATACTCTTAATTCAGACTCCTCATTTCCCCTGCAAAGTTGTTTTTTTTGAAAAAAGCCCTTATTTTTTAAGGGCCAATTTCATTTTATCTCCTACTTCCCCAATATGAGCACAAATACTCACACCAGCATCTTGCATTGCTGCAATTTTGGAAGTGGCAGTTCCCATTCCCCCTGAAATGATCGCACCGGCATGGCCCATACGTTTTCCTGGAGGAGCAGTTTGACCTGCAATAAAACCTACAACTGGTTTTTTCACATGAGCTTTGATGTAAGCAGCAGCTTCTTCTTCCGAAGTTCCACCAATTTCACCAATCATCACAATCCCTTCTGTATCTGGGTCTTCGTTGAGGAGACGAACCGCTTCTACGTGGTTCATCCCTGGAACTGGGTCTCCCCCGATCCCAATACATGTGGACTGGCCAAGGCCTGCCGCTGTGAGAGAAGCAACGGATTCATATGTTAAGGTTCCTGAACGGGAAACGATTCCGATGTTTCCTGGAGTGTGGATAAATCCTGGCATAATTCCCATCTTTACATTATAACGAGGGTTAATGACACCTGGGCAGTTAGGTCCCACAAGTTTTGTTTTGGAATTTCGTAACACACTGTACACTTTTAACATGTCGTGAGTTGGGATTCCTTCTGTGATACAAACCACAAGAGGGATTTCAGCAAAGATTCCTTCTAGGATGGCATCCGCAGCAAATGGAGGCGGAACAAAAATGACAGCAGCGTTTGCTCCGTCTTCCTTCATTGCGTCTTTGATGGTATTGCGTACTGGTGCAGTTTTTCCGAACTCAGAAGTCCAAATTTGTCCACCCTTTCCTGGTGTAACACCTGCTACCACTTTGGTACCATATTCTAACATTTGCGTTGCATGGAAGGATCCTTCTTTTCCAGTGATCCCTTGTACAACGACTCTTGTATTTTCATCTACTAATACAGCCATGTTTTTAGTTTCCTATTTTTTGATTAGGGAGACAATTTTGTCTGCCGCGTCACGGAGTCCTTCTACTCCCACAATGTTCATACCAGATTCGTTCAGGATTTTTTTCCCTTCTTCTGCGTTGGTTCCTTTCAATCGAACCACAACTGGTACCGATACGTTTACTTTTTTAGTAGCTTCGATGATACCAACCGCAACACGGTCACATCGAACAATTCCACCAAATACGTTCACAAAAATTCCTTTCACATTTGGATCGGAAAGGATGAGTCTAAATCCGTTTTCCACAGTAGTAGGGTTTGCTCCACCTCCCACATCGAGGAAGTTAGCAGGTTCTGCACCAGCAAGTTTTACGATGTCCATAGTTGCCATTGCAAGACCGGCACCATTCACCATACAACCGATGTTTCCATCTAACTTCACGTAGTTGAGGTTGTATTCTTTTGCTTTTACTTCGTAAGGATCTTCTTCCGAAATGTCACGGAGTGCTTCGTTGTCTGGGTGACGATAGAGTGCGTTTTCATCCAAGTCCATCTTACAGTCACCTGCAATGATTTCGTTTTGTTTGGTAAGGATGAGGGGGTTGATCTCTAAAAGTGCTGCATCTTCTTTGATGTAAGCATTGTAGACAGAATTCACAAGGGCAGTGAATGATTTTTGTGCTTCTGCAGGGATTCCAAGAGCAAATGCAAGTTCTCTGACTTGGGAACCTTGGATTCCAATTCCTGGATCAATTTGGATTTTGATGATTTTTTCTGGGTGGGTTTCCGCAACTTCTTCAATTTCCATACCACCTTCAGTGGAAGCCATGATAATGGTTTTGCGAATTGCTCTGTCGAGGAGGATGGAAAGGTAATATTCTTTTGCGATTTCAAGTCCTTGTTCTAAATACACCTTGAGGACTTTTTTCCCTTCTGGACCCGTTTGTGGGGTGATGAGTTGCATTCCGAGAATTTTCTCAGCTGCTGCTTTGGCATCGTCTTTTGTCTTCGCGACCTTAACTCCGCCACCTTTTCCTCGTCCACCTGCGTGGATTTGGGCTTTTACCACCACTACTGGTGATTTTTGGACAACTTCGCTGTATGCCTTTTCGAAATCACCGACTGTGTCGATGACCTTTCCGAATGGAACGTTGGCATTGTGTCTACGTAGGATTTCTTTGGCCTGGTATTCGTGGACTTTCATGGATTTCCTTATGTCATTGGTTCGTCCGAAAGCTTTCGCCAACGGATCACTAGGGTAAGCCTCAAGGGTTGGGTGAGATTGTCAAGACGGATTGAAAGGAAGTGAACAAAGAGAAAAGTGGGAACGCAAGAAGTGAGATGTGAAAGCTGATGGATGAATCCGATTTCCTTTTTACACCCGAAGAGTTTCCTCTGGGTTTTTGGGGAGCCTTACAAAAAAACGTGAACCTTTCTGTTCTTCACTTTCCACAATGATCTCACCACCGAGAACTTCTACTTGTGATTTGGTGATAAAAAGGCCAATTCCTCTCGCATCTTCATTACGGTGGAATGTTTTGAACATCCCAAAGATTTTGTTCCCATGTTTCTCCAAATTGATCCCAAGACCATTGTCTTCGACCAAAATGGTGATTTGTTCATTATTTTCTTCGATTCCTACTTTGATCCAAGCACCCTGTTTCAAACGAACATATTTTACGGCATTCGATAGAAGGTTGAGTAAGATGCTTTCTAAATAAGCAGGGATAGTTCTTATGGTAAGCCCTTCTGGAATTTGTACATCCACTTGGATCTTTCGTAATTCAATGGAACCGCTGAGGATCGAAAGCGTTTTATCCACTTCTTTTTTTAAAGAACAATCTTCCATTGGTTTATTCAATGTTTGGTTGATGGAGATGATATCATTCAGATGGGAAATGGTTTCTTCTAATTGGATGGAGGAAACATGCAACATCTCGATCAGATTCTTTTTATCTTCTTCTGACTTGGATTCTTCCAATAACTGGATGAGAGAAGTGAAATTGGATGAATGTTGTCTGATGTTGTGAGATATAATGTAAGCAAAGTTTTGTAATCGATTGTTTTGGATCCCGGTGAAATGTAACATCCGATTGGTATTTTCCAAGGCTTCAATTTCTTCAGTGATATCAAATCGTATGGATAGATATGCTTCAATTTCATCTTGAAGATTGTATAAAGGGTGGATAAAGGTTTGAAGCCAAAAATAATTACCATCTTTGGATTTGTTTTTAATGACCCCTTCCCAGGTTTTTCCTTTTTTGATTTGTTCCCAAAGCCCTTGCCAAAATTCTTTTTTATGATAATCTGAACTAAGGATTTTATGGTCCGATCCAATGATCTCGGATTCTGTAAACCCAGAAATTTTAATAAATTTTGGATTTGCTCGTATGATGATCCCTTCGGGATTTGTGACACTCACAATGGCTGATCTTTCAATTGCATTTAAAATAGAGGTTAGTTTACGATTTTGTTGTTCGATTGTATTTTGTGTGTTTTTTAATTCGGTGATATCTAAAAAACTAGCTGTGGCTCCTTCTAAATTTCCATGTTCATCAAAAAGCGGAGTCGCATTCACATTTAGCCATTTTACATGACCATCTTCCGATATGATTCCATGTTCACAATTGTAGACTGTGATTTGTTTACCAAGAGCTAATGCTAACGGTAGTTTGTCTGCGGGGAATGGGCTTCCATCTTCACTGATTTGTTTCCATTCCTTTGAACTGAAGTATCGGTTTTCAATTTTTTCTAATTCCAAATCTAAAATTTCGGATGCACTCTCATTTGCGTAAAGGATTTGTCCTTCCAAATTCACTACAACCACACCGTTGATCATTGTCTTTAGTAAACGATCAAGTTTTGTTTCTTTTTGTCTTAGGATTTTTTCTGCAAGGATGGCATCTGTTAACTCTTCCAACGAAATTGTATAATGGATAGAATCCAGTCGAGTTAGTTTGAGTAAGTAAGTTTGGTTTTGGAATCCAAAGTACTGGAACGTATTTTTTGTGATCACTTCTTCCCATTGTTTGTATTCGTTCCAAACAGCTTGGATATTTTTAAATAATTCGGATTCGAATAAAAATGGAAATAGAGATCCAATGTTTAAATGAGTACTCCCAAGTTTAGGAGTTCTTTGGAGTTCCATCGCTTTGGAGTTTGAAAATAATAAAGAATTCTCTTTTGCAAACGTTTGTGATTTTGATTTAAATAAAAAAACAGAATAGGGCAATTGGTTTGCGAAGGAATAGAAGAACTCTGATTGATTGATCGTTTCTTTCATAAGGAATCAGTAGCCATTCCAAATGAATCGCTATCTTCTCAAGAACCATGAGACGAAACAATTGGTGAAGAATTGTGATTTTTTCGACTAAAATTTATTCCAATAAGGCGAAAGCCGGACGGAATCACAAAAACTTCCATTCGATTTTGTGTCGAGTAAATCAAAACGATTTGCATTGTGGGGCGAGAGGTAAATTTCTCCAGTTTGCCCAATGACTCCACCCCGGTAGGAATTTGAACTTGGATTTGCCATTAACAGTTTGATTTCGGAGCTATTGGAATCGATAGAGAGAAAATTCGCATAATTCAAGGGAATAGGGTAGAGTTTTCCGTTGGGTGCCAGTACGACTCCGTTAAACATTGCGGAGCTCGCACTTGGAATGGTTCCTACATTAACAACATTGTTGTTATCTTTTGTGTCTACGTAATAGACTGTCGAAGCATTATATGGTATGATATAAATACGCCCGTTAGGTGTATAAATTCCTGAAATATAATTGGCAGCCCCACCAAAAGAAAATGGAATCGTAGTGACTGATTCTGTAACTGTGTCGAGGATATGTATGTTGGTTGCCGTATGTGGAATAAAGTAGATTTTACCTTCGGGAGTTAACACACCATTGGCGAAGATTCCTCCACTCACAGGAGTTGCAACAGAACCAATGGTTCCTGTGATTGTATTATAATACCGGATCGTGGTTTCCCCACTTGGTACGTAATATATTTTTCCATTGGGAGCAAAAACTCCTCCATTATAGGCAGCCCCTCCCATCGAAATACTCGTGATACTCGCCAACGTATGATTGGATGTATCAAATTTATAGAATGTATTATTGGTGTGAGGGGAAAGGTAAATGATTCCACTTGGACCTAAGGTTCCTCCAATAAAATCAACGGCTCCAGGAACAGTTGCTGCTAGTTCATAATTTTTTGTTTTTGGGTTAATCGCGACAATTTTAGTTGAGTTATAAGGTAAGAGGTATACATTTCCATTTGGTGCACTGAGAGCACCTTGGAATGCAGTTGTGCCCGTACCTACTGCCGTCGCAATAGAAGTAAGATTGTATTGTACTAATGTTTCTGACCCACTGGAACCAAGTGCAAATTGAGTTTCTACTTCTTGTTTGACCTGAGTCCAGTTTTCAGGTAAATGTGTTTCCTCATATTTTAAGGAACAGGCAGGGATTTTAGGAGGGTTAATCTTGTAACCACATTGGTAACTTTTGTCCTGTACCGAGATTCGGAATAGTAATGTACTTAAAAAAGTATCCGAGCCCACATCACAATTGTTAGAGATATTTCCATTTGTACAATGGGATAAAAAAATGACAAAAATGAACAGAGTGAGATTTCGGAGCATAAACGTTCTGAATTGGACGTTACTGGCAACCGCATTCGAATCGCAATCAAGTTTAGAAAAATCCCCAAAGATTACTTGCGGAATTGTCCGCATCGCAGTTGGTAAAGTTTTTGACATTGTGACGAACTCAATTTGGTCTTTTTAAGATCTTTTTTCCAGAAGTATTTATGACGGGAAAAAAGGTGGGATCTCTATTTGGATCAGATAACAAAAGTTTAACGTCTTTTATCCTTTCATAACATTCTTTCATGAATAATTGGTGGCCACAACCAAGCAAATGGTAACCTTCATGAACCAAAGTGGAATTTGGACTTGTGAATAACAACTGTATGGTGGATATGTATTTGGCTTTGATATATCCTTTTGTATTGGTCTCCGTTTCGACCGCACCTTGTAATTCTAATTTGATACCAACTCCAACAAAAATTCCAAGTGTGACAATTTCAAAAACAATGTCCCCCCAAGTTCGGCCTTTTAAATACAAAAGTCGGTCACATCCATCAGGCATTCTCATATTCATCATGTATTCGAGTATGTCTGTACCATAAAAACCAGGTCGTTCCATTGCAAAAAGAACTACGGGAATTGCCTTTAATTGGTAAAGTTTTAATTCCTCGTTCCAATTTTCAAAAAGATTGGCAACATCTTTGTCCAAAATTCCTGTTTCTTTGACAACACAGACGCGAAAGGTTGTCTGTTCTCCAAAAGACATAGATTCTCGAATGGAGTTTTGGTGGAATCCAACGGTTGTGCAAGTATTGAGAATCAGAAGTAAGTAACAAAATTTGAGTTTGGAAAACAATGAAATACGTATCCTTTAATAATCTGTGACACATCGAGTTCGATTGGTTGTATCCGATTTTAGAGCTGGTCCACCACCGGAACCTCCAAAATCAGTCACATATGCTTGTGTAGATGGTGATCCAATGACAGGGCTTGAAGACCAAAATGAGGCAGAGGCAGTATTGGGAAAGAAGAGAGAATTAAAACCAGGAGTTCCGAAATTAAATCGGTAATCCTTTAGTGAAATTAATTCTGTAGCGTTGGGAAGTCTCCACGTTTTACCAGCAAGTGATAAAGTTTGGCAGTAATTAATGGCCGCAGACCATTGCAATGCACTATCAGTTCCACCTGAACAAGTAGCAACATTGGGTTGGCCTGCTGTACATTTTTGCCAAACAAGAGCAGTATCTAAATCCAAGATAGTTCCATCGGATTGGTCGATGAATCGTTTGATAAATGTATTTCTCGGTGTGGCCACACATCGAAGGTAATGTAAGTCTGAATAATTTCCAAATCCAATCGAAGATTGGATATATGTAGGATAAAATGCACCTGTATTTGCTGCATTAGAAGTATTGGATTTATAATTAAAACTGGCTGTTTGTGGAAAGTATGTCGAATTAATCGAAGGGTTTTCTGTGGTGTGATCAAAGGTAGTTAAGTATTCTTCCATCTCGGGAACACGCCAATCCGTTCGATCTGCAAATCCAGAACCTGCATTCAAACTAGTACATTCAGTTTGTGCATCAGAATAAGTAAAGGTATCGGTTCCTACAGTTCCACAACCAATTCCTGTTCTTCCTCGGTTACAACTTGTCCAAACGAGACCAGTCACTAAATCGGTTGTGATCTCAACTCCAGAGACAAGAGTTGGTCCCACAAAACTCGTGTTAATTCCTTTTTGCAGTTGGCCATCTTGGCCTGGAATCACAGTACAAGTTGCATCAATATTACCCGAACCATCATAACACACTGTGATATTGGTCTTAGGAGGGGTTTTCCCCATCCATGCTGGTTTGTAAACACAACTTGCACTTCCTTTTGGGTTACTGGCTGTGATTGTGAATTGGACTTGGTTTGCCTTCCAACCATTATAAGTGCCTTCGAGTGAATTTGAAAAAAAAGAAAAAACCACACCAGGAGGAAGAGGAGGATTACTTGAAAAACTTAGCCGATTCCCATCTGTTTCAAATGCTTCCAAAAAAAAGGTTCCATTTCGTTTTGGTATGAGTGGGGGACAAATCAAGTAGGTTGGTGGATTTACTTTTAAAACGACACCACAATGAGGTGACTCATCAAAGCTAATGTAACGTAAAAGTAAACTGTTTTTGTATAAGTCCGATTTTGGATCACATAAGTTTTCTAAATCAGACCTTTTACAAGAGAAGAATGTAATCACACAGAGACAAAGTAGAGATAACCAAATTTGGAACTGTGTCATAATATGAATGCTAAATGGTAATTCTGATAATTCCCCCTTTAGGTCGGAATTTCATCAACAATTTTCTGTCTAAAAGTCTCAATTTGCGATTTTAATTGCTCAATTCGAATTGTATCTGAAGGGATAAACGATGTTAGTTGTAACGTCTTTTCCGCTTTGGGCAAATTGCCAATGATGAGGTACAATTGAACAAGTTGTATCAAATTTGATAAATGACCAGGGTTACGTAATCGGATTCTCTCACCCATATCAATGGCCTTACCGTACTCTTTCGTTTGTTTGTAAGTAAAGGATGCCAAATAAATTAAATCTGTGTCACCAGGGTATTCTTCGAGATAGGTGTTTAAGTTTTCCGCAGCTAAATTGTATTCTTTCATTCGTACAAGGAGGCGTATCAATGCCCTTTGGATTTCTCTATTTTCTGGGTTGATTCTGTTGGCATCTAAAAGACTGGTTTTTGCTTCTTCCAATTGGTCTAATTTAATTTGCGACTTTGCCTTTCGCATCAATTCGTAGGATTCTTTTCGAATGGCTCTTGGTGGTTGGCTGAGATTTTCTTTAAACGTAATCCGCATTAGGCTTAAATCATCAGTGAGTTCTCCCATGGACAAAATGGATTGGTAAATTTCTTTTAAGAGGCCATTCCCTCGTTCCACGTGACGCAAAAATAATTCCTCATCATGGTTGATTTTTCTAGCTGTGGTTTCCGTAACAAACTCGATATCATCCCTTCCATCGGATCCGAGGATGAGTACATCTCCTGGAATCAATTGAAGAGTAGAGATTTCGAGTGATTTTTCGGAAAAGGGAGTTCCTAACTTGCGGAGCTCCGAATTGTTTTTAATAAATTCTGCAGTACCTTTTCTGTACAATACCGACCATGGATGTTCTGCGTTTAAGTAATACATAAGGCCAGTTTCGTCATCGATCAGTCCCATTACCATGGAAACTAACATAGAACAGTCGAAGCTCTCAAATATATGATGGAGTTCTTGGTATGCGTTTTTAATCCAACGTTCCGCATACAATAATTTAACAGACTCAACTGCATTGGATCGTTCCAAGATGGATTGTACAGCCGCTCCAAGTACAAGAACCCCACCGGCACCTTGTAACGATTTTCCCATGGCATCTGCATTGAGAAAAAATGTATAATCTTTGCCTCGCAATGTAATGGTGCGTGTGATACAGATATCACCACCAATTTCATTTTCCCTTCCATGGAACAAAAACGTCTTTTTTTGTTTGATCAAAAAATCTGTTTTGACATGAGTACCAATGGTTTTGTTCAAGCTAAGAGGTTTGATTAAAAGGGAAGTGAGAAAATAATCTCCATCTTGTTGTTTTTTTAAGGATTCAACAGTTTCTAAACTGTTTCTTAATTCTGATGTTTTTGCCTCAACTAATTCTTGTAAGTTTTCCCTAATCCTGCCAACTTCCCTTGTTGCCTTTTCGTAATTTTCTGCAAACAAAATAAATTCTTTGTCAATGGATAAGATGGGAAGGGCACCTCTACCTCCAGTAGCAAGGCTATTGGCTGATTCATTGATTTGTTCCAATGTCAAATTAATAGATTGAAAAAACATATAAATCAAAATCACTGCTTCAACAAATGTCATTCCAATGAAAGCGGTAATTTTGAATAAACTTGCATTCCCAAAGGAAATAAATACTGAAAGTACACTGAGCGATAATAAGATTAAAATTAATAAAAAAACAAATTTTCCCTTTAAACTTAGGATTCCATAGTTTTTATGAATCGATACATCTCGGTATGCTAAGATTTTTTTGATCTCAACTCTTTTGTTACCAGTAAAATAATCGGAGATGATGTATGAAAATCCTCCGTAAACAAAGACTGCCGAAAGCCAACCAATGGAAACTAATACTAACTCGTACATGGGGTGGTGGCAAATGATATGGGTAATGGAAACAGAAACAAAGACCATGACCGCATAACGAATGGCAGCATACATGTTTTCCTTTGGTAAATGGATCAGTGTATTCAAATTGTTTTCTAATTCTAAAATATCTTTGTGGCGAATGGTGTCGTTGTATCGTAAAAACAGATTTAGTTTTTTTAAGTCATTACGGAATCCACCATAACCAAGAGGAGTGAGGATTCCAAACTCAATGCTATGTCCGACAGCTGCAAGGAAGGTAGCAAAGACAAAAACGTACACAACTTCCGGATGGTTCTCGATGGAAAAATCGGGGATGAGTGCTGATCCAAAAAAATAGGCATAAAAAGCGCCAAAAAAGGCACCTTGGAGAGAGAAGAATACAATAGCAAAACTGTAAGAAATGAATCTGTGTAAGAATTTGAATAATTGATCAAAGAATCGACTCATTGTGATCCCCAAGGAAGACAAAGTATACGGTTGTCTCGAACCTAAGTAAAGATATTTTTAACGAATGTGAAAAAAAGTTAGATATCTCATTAAAAAAAACTTTCAACAAGATCCATACAAGTTAGGTTTCGCCAATGGAATTAAAAAACAAAAGAATTGTAGTTACGGGTGCAGGATCAGGTATTGGAAAGGAAACCGTCTTGCAGATGTTAAAACATGAAAACGTGAAAATTTTAGCCTGTGACTTGAATGAAAAAAATGTAGTGTCTCATCCCAATGTAATTCCTTATAAATGTGATGTTTCAAAACCAGAAAATTTAGATAAACTCATTAAAGATGCTAATAAAAAATTAGGTGGGATTGATATTTTTTTTGCGAATGCAGGTTTTGCCTATTATGAAATCATCCAAGAGGCAAGTTGGGACCGAATCGATCGAATCTTTCGAACGAATGTTTATTCTCCATTTTATACGTTAGTGAGTTTGAACAAACACAGAAATTCTCCTTGTTTATTTGTTGTCACTGCGTCTGCAATGAGTCACTTGCCTCTGCCTGGTTATGCTTTGTATTCGGCTACCAAAGCATCGGTTCGCTCCTTTCTGGATGCCTACCAAAGTGAACTAAGACCAGGAAATCGTACGATGATCGTTTACCCAATCGCCACTAGGACACAATTTTTTGACTCAGCTGGGAATAAAGTCCCTGTACCATTTCCAAGCCAATCGGCTGAAACAGTAGCAAAACAAATTGTGAATGGGATTTTAAGAGACAAAAGGGAAGTTTTTCCGTCCTTTTTGTTTCGATTCATTCAAATCTTGGATCGATTTTTATTTTTTCCGCTAAAAATTTACCAAAAAATAGAGGCAGTAAAATTGAATTCGCATAAATCCTAAGTCTACTGCATAGTGGACACTATGCAGTCTTCTCAGGAAGGATCAATGCCTAATATTTCGAGAGAGGTGGGAGACCATCTGAATGTCGAAGTTGATCTTTTGAAAACAATCATGGATGTAAGTTCCACGGCGATTGTTTTGCTGAACCCACAAGGACAGATTCTCTATGCAAACCCAGCATCAGAGAATGTTCTTGCCATTAAACTGAAAGACATACTTTCCAGAACATATGATGCACCGCAATGGAAGAATACTTCTCTTGATGGTGGTCCATGGCGAGAAGAAGACCAACCTTTCAATATTGTATTAAAAACGAAAAAACCGGTCACAGACATTCGGCATGCGATCGAAGATTCGTTTGGTGTCAAAAAATACTTATCCATTAATGGTTCGCCTGTTTTTGACGAAGTAGGAGAACTTCGTTCCCTTGTATTTTTAATCACTGACATTACGGAAAATGTTTTAAAACAAAAAGCGTTAGAAGATAGCGAAGCAAAATATAGATCGATCACCGAACTTTCGTTAAGTATGGTGTATGATTTGGATATCCAAACTGGCGTGAACCAATGGGCTGGTGCCATCCAAGAAATTACTGGTTTTACTCCGGAAGAATATAGGGCCATTGGTTATGAAGCTTGGATGGTCCTGATCCATCCAGAAGATAAAGAACAAGCCATCCAATTATTTAAAGAGGCGATGGCCAAAAAGACAAAATTTTCCTGTGTGTATCGGTACCGTACCAAAGATGGAAAATATGTATATATAGAAGATAATGGAATCTTTTTATATGATATAAATGGTAACGCCTATCGAATGTTTGGTGCAATGGTCAACAGAACAGAACAAATTGAAGCAAACTTAGCTCTAAAAGAATCTGAGTCTAGGCTTCTTATGTCTTTGGATGCTGTCAAAATGGGGATATGGAGTTGGGATATCGACCTACGAAATATTTATTGGTCACCCCAAACCTATGAAATTTACGGACTTGATCCAGATGGCCCTGCCATCACTGTGGAAAAGTATCTCACTTTAAATGATCTAGATGATTTACAAAAGGTCTCAGCTGAAATCCAACTCCTAAAAGACGATCCCTCAAGGTCTGGATACAAAATCCAACAACGAATTTTTCATGCGGATGGATTTGTACATTGGGTAGAGTCTCGTGGAAATTTAATCCGAGATAAAGATGGAAAACCAGTTCGATTGATGGGAACCATACTCGATGTCACGGAATCAAAATTGGCGGAGGAAGCACTCCGAACTTCTGATGAAAGATTTCGTGCCTTTTACCAATTTTCGACGGAAGCGTTTTTGATCTTTGATGAAAATTCTCTCAGAGCTAAAGACTCCAATTTTGCCTTTCAGAATTTATTTGGATATTCAAGTGATGACACAAAAAATTTAAAAGTTCGTTCTTTACTCACACCTGACTCACTCCAAAAAATTAGAGAGAAAATTGCAGACAATTCGAGTGATTCAATTGAGATCCTATGTAAAAGAAAAAATGGGGAAGTGTTTCCTGCTTTAGTCTCTATCAAACGATTTAAATACAACCAAACAAATTCAATCGCGTATAGTATTTTTGATTTGAGTCCTATCAAAGAAGTGGAAGAACTCCGCCAAATCAATTCGGAGATACGTGAAAAAAACAAACTCATAGAGAAACAAAAAATCGAACTTGAGATGGCGTTTGAGAATTTAAAGCGCACCCAAGAACAACTTGTACAATCCGAAAAACTGGCAGCACTCGGGCAGTTGATTGCAGGGATTGCTCACGAAATTAATAATCCGATTGGTGCGGTAAAAGCATCCAATCAAAATATGCTGGATTGGCAAAAACGATATGGGATTGCATCACAGTTGTTTCGAGAAGCAATCCTGAGTGTTCCCAGAGAAGAACAAGTGATTCTCAAAACGATTCTTTCGAACCTAGACCATCCAATCGAATTTTATACAGGAAAAGAAGAAAGGTTACGGAAAAAGAGGAACAAAGAAATTTTGATCCAAAATGGATTTAAATCAGACGATGCTGACGAATTTGCAGAAGCATGGGTAGAATTAGGGATCGGAGAATTAGAAGATAAATACATACCACTTTTCAGGTCTCATTATTTAAGAGTTTTCCTCGACTATTTAGCACTTGAAATCCAATTCCGTCGGAATACACGTTCCATCCAATTGGCGGTTGATCGTGTATCGAAAATCATGTATGCATTGAAGAACTTTTCGCATTTTGATTCCACAGGGAAAAAAATCAAAGCATCCATTCAAGAAACCATTGAGACAGTTCTCACAATTTACCAAAATCAATTGAAGAGGGGAATCACCTTAGTCAAAAATTATGATGAAATTTCACCTATTGATTGTTATCCTGATGATTTATTGCATGTCTGGACGAATCTAATTTATAATTCCTTACAAGCCATGTCTTTTACGGGAAATTTGATGATCACAATCAAAGATTGTGATAACGAAGTTTTGGTATCCTTACAAGATTCTGGACCAGGGATTGATCCTGGGATACGTTCCAAAATCTTTGAGCCTTTTTTTACAACGAAACCTCCTGGAGAAGGAAGTGGACTTGGTCTAGACATCGTGAATAAAATTGTAAAACGCCATGGTGGTAGGATTGATTTGTCTTCCAAACCAGGGGAAACTATATTTTCGATTTATTTACCAAAAGGTTCTTATTGATCGACGGCTTGTGTGATGGCTGTAATGAGTTCTATTTCGTCCCAAGGTTTTTTCAAACAAGTGACTAGCCCTATCTCTTTTTCCAAAGCTGTTATTAATTTTTCATCGGCAAAACCTGTGATGATGACTTTTTCTATAGCTGGAAATCGTTTGTGAACTTTTCGTAAAAATTCATCACCATTCATTCCTGGCATCGACCAATCGGAAATGACAACTGCAACAGAATTTCCTTCTTCTTCTAATTCTAAAATTAAATCCCAGGCTTCGTTGGCATTTTCTGCCGTTAGGTATTTGAACCGTTCTCCGAAATGGTGTTTCACTTGGGATTTCATGCTCAGTAAAATGATGGACTCATCATCTACGAAGAGAATTCCCTTTTTCCCATTTTTATTTTCCGTGAGAATTTCCACAGGACAAAGTTTTATCCGTTTTCTTTTAGATTGCAAGTAAATCTTGCCAAAATCCTAGAATTTCTACACTTGGGTCTTTATGACAGCTTACCCAACTTTACTTTCTCCTTTATCCCTTGGATTCACTACATTAAAAAACCGAACCATTATGGGTTCCATGCACACAGGCCTCGAAGAGGCTCCGAATGGATACGAACGTATGGCGGCTTTTTATGGGGAAAGGGCAAAGGGTGGAGTTGCTCTCATTGTGACGGGTGGTATTGCACCAAATGAGGCCGGACGTGTATCGAAGGGTGGCAGTGTGATGGACACGGAAGAAGAAGCAATGCACCACCGTGTTGTCACAGAAGCAGTCCACAAAGAAGGTGGAAAAATTGCCATGCAGATTTTGCATACAGGCAGATATGGATACCATGATAAAATTGTAGGTGCTTCTAATTTACGGGCGCCCATCAATATGTTCAAACCTCATCCCTTGACAGAAGAAGAAATCTTGAAAACCATCGACGACTTTGTTAGATGTTCCGAATTAGCTAAATTAGCTGGTTATGATGGAGTCGAAATCATGGGCAGTGAAGGTTATCTCATCAATCAGTTTATTGCCAAAAGAACCAATAACAGAACTGATGATTGGGGAGGGAGATTTGAAAACCGTATCAAATTCCCAATTGAAATCATAAAAGCAGTTAGAAAACGAGTGGGAACTGATTTTATCATCATCTACCGTCTGTCGATGTTAGACTTAGTGGATGAAGGTGGTAATATTGATGAAGTTTTACACCTGGCTAAAGAAATTGAAAAAGCTGGTGCCACTATCATCAACACTGGAATCGGTTGGCATGAAGCAAGAATTCCAACAATTGCGATGATGGTACCAAGAGCTGCCTTTACTTGGGTCACTGCAAAAGTGAAAGGGCATGTCTCCATTCCTCTCGTAACATCCAATCGAATTAATACTCCTGAAGTAGCAGAATCAGTTTTATCTCGAGGTGATGCTGATTTGGTATCAATGGCACGTCCATTCCTTGCCGATTCCTTTTTTGTCGAAAAGGCAATGGCAGGAAAACCAGAAGAGATCAATACTTGTATTGCTTGTAACCAAGCTTGTTTAGATCATATTTTCCAAGGAAAAACTGCAAGTTGTTTGGTGAACCCAAGAGCTTGTCATGAAACCGAATTAAACATTCAAAAAACGGATCGCGTAAAAAAGGTAGCGGTTGTCGGTGCAGGTCCTGGAGGAATGTCTTGTGCCAAAACACTGGCGGAACGTGGACATTCTGTAACACTTTTTGATGCACAACCAGAGTTAGGTGGTCAATTGAATATTGCTAGGCGTATCCCTGGTAAAGAAGAGTTTAAAGAAACCATTCGCTATTTTGGCACGATGTTAAAAAAATATGGAGTGGAAGTAAAACTCAATACTTATATCTCCAGTGAAACATTGATCGAACAAGGATATGAAGAAGTGGTCCTTGCAACAGGTGTGATTCCAAGAATTCCTGAGATTCCAGGTATCAACGGACCAAATGTTCTTAGTTATGTGGACGTTGTTTTAAAAGGGAAACCTGTTGGAAAACGTGCTGTGGTGATGGGTGCAGGCGGGATTGGATTTGATGTGAGTATTTTACTCACTGATCCTGGTCATGCTTTTACAACTGATAATTACTTAAAAGAATGGGGAATTCGCAAAACCATTGATAAAGATGGGGGTCTTGGTTCCAAGGAAACGCCAACGGGTGTTAGGGAAGTGACCATGTTAAAACGTTCCAATAGTAAATTTGGAGCAACACTTGGGAAAACAACTGGTTGGATCCATAAAACATCTTTAGAGGACAGAAAGGTAAACCAAATTTCCGGAGTTACTTACAAGGCAATTGAATCAGATGGAATTGTGATTGAGGTCAAAGGGGAAACTAAAAAAATTCCATGTGATACCGTTGTGATTTGTGCAGGCCAAGACCCAAACCGTGCTTTACTCGAACCCTTACAAAAAGCAAAAATTCCTGTACACTTAATTGGGGGTGCCGACCTTGCTTCTGAATTAGATGCAAAACGTGCGATAGACCAAGGAACAAGGCTTGCCGTTTCCATTTAGAGAACTATAGTTCTTTATGGAACTTGGAATCAAATTATAAAATTGAAACCTTTAAAGATGTCGGTTCGGAATGCAGAATTTCAAATCATTTCTGCACTCCAAACAAACCGAACCAAACGGAGTCAGGAAAAAGAAGTTTTTGTTGAAGGTACTGAACCCATAAAGCAGTTGTTAACTGCAGGTTGGAAAATCACACGGATTTTGTTCCGAGAAAACAGTAACTTATCTTCTTGGGCGAAGGAAGTGATCCAAAACCAGAGAGATGCACTCGTATTTGAAGTGAAAGATGAATTGTATGTAGAACTTTCAGAAAAAGAAAATCCATCTGAACTCATTGTAACTGCCAAAATAAAAAACCAATTTGATCTCAGTAAACTCAGTAAAGAAGTTTCCATATTACCAAAAGAGAAACCATTTTATCTCTTATTTGATCGGCCCAGTGATTATGGCAATTTTGGAACTCTGTTACGTTCCGCAGATGCATTTTTAGTCGATATCGTGTTTGTCATTGGGCATTCCATTGATGTGTATGATCCTAAGGTCATTCGTTCTAGTTTAGGCAGTTTGTTTCACACAAAACTTGTGTTTGTTCCCAATTTTGAAACTTTGGTTCGTTTTGTGGATTCGGAAAAAAAACGTATCGGAATCAGAGTGATTGGAACCGATTCTAGTGGTGAATTTGATTTACGAGAAACAACACTTAAGTCCCCGATATTTTTGGTCCTAGGAAATGAAAAAAAAGGGATGAGTGTACAATTACAATCCCTCTGTGACCAAAGGGTTAAAATTCCCATGTTTGGTGTTGTGAATTCATTAAATGTTTCTTGTGCTGGATCCATCCTACTTTGGGAAGTCACCAAAGGTAGGTTAGACACCAAATCAAATGAGTGTTAGCGACAAGTCGCGATCGTTCCATCGGGATTGTATTTGACGCTTGCACCTGAAGTAAACTGGATGTAACGAACTCCATCCACACAAACTTCATCATATCCAAAGTATTTAGCACACCCTCTGGAAATCGAACCACAACCGATGAAAAAAAGTGTGGAAACTAAAATGAGTTTTATTGGTTTCATTGGCCTCATGTTTTTACTTCAAATCCTTTTTCTAATGGCAGTTGGTTCCAAATGGTTTCCAATTTTGCCAAGTGTGCAGTGAGTTGGTTTTTATGATACAGTACGATATTGGATTTTTTTAAATTGTGTAAAGATTTGGGAATATGATACAAAACTTCTTTTGTGCGAATGATCTCGTCTTCCCAATCAATCAAATTTACTTTTTTCAGTTTGGCAAAAAGAATTTCTAATTGTGACACAAACGTTTCTTTTTGTAATTCGGAAGCAATTGTAATTTCTGGAAATTGGTTTTCGATATGCGATTTAAATTGGGATAATAATTGGATGATTTGTTGTTTTTTGATTTTGGTTTCTTTTTCTAATTTGAGTAGTAAGAAGGATGTTAGATTTCCAATTGTCACTGTGTAGTGTTTTCCTAATGTATCCGCAACGAGTTTCACCACTTGGTCCGCTGGCATCTCATTTGGAATTTCAAAAGGTTTACCATACTTAATGTATAGTTTTGTTTTTTGGTAAGACAAGTGGTCATAGGTAAGTGTAAAACTATTAAAATGAAGTTTATCTATCTTTGATTTGATGTGGTAAGCACCACGTTTGACTTGGTTTAGAAATCCATCATGGTTGTATGTTCCCTCAGGAAACATAAACAAATTTCGACCTTTTCGAATGTGAGTTACCATTTCGGTCCATTCACTATCTACTTTGTCACGAAGTTCTCCTTTTTTAATGAGTTCTCTAGCATTGTCACGAAACGGACGTTTGATGGGAACTGCTCCAATATAACGTAATAAAATTGGGATGATATTTGTGGCATCAATGAATTTGAAAATCCACTTCATGAGTCCTTTTGCACGAAATTCTTTTTGTAAAAACCCGGGTTGGAGGATATCTTCTCTAGCAGGAATGATCATTTTGATTTTCGGATTGAGTCTTGGGTATACCATGGAAAGGGAAACAACGTCTGCTTCTGATACATGGTTACAAAGGAGAGCTGAAGGATAAGGGGCTTCTAATTCTTCTTTTGTTTCTGGGAAGTTTTCTTCTATCGAATGGAAAACAAGTCCTTTTGCTAAACTTACGAGTTTGATGAGAAAGTCATATGGGATCGTATGTTTTTTAGGTTTCATTGAGGTAGATTTCAATTGAAAAGGAAGAAAAGTCAATAGCATTCTCTTTGGATACAACAGGGTTTGTTTTTTTGCCTTTGGTAGAACCATCCTGAATATGAGAACGAAGCCAATCGCATGTATTGAGTGGAAAGAGCATTTTGACATTGAGCAATTCATATCCCACATGTTTGATTCTTCTCACATATCCCCGAAGTGGTTTTGTTTTTTGTTGGTAGAGTTAGCCTTTTGCAACAGATTATGGAAGGCGTTGACAGTTTTTTTAGTTCATAAAATGAACAAAAAATTCTTTACTTTGTTCAAAGACTGAACACATTTTGACAAAGAATGGGACTCAGGGGGCGAAGCTATACCTGGGGTCCAGTCTGAACGTGACATTCCTTTTCCACTTTGGTGCGCAAACGGACACAGATTCCTCCATGAAAGAACAATACGAATACAGTGACCACCACCTCAAGTTACTCCAGTTACTTGATGAGAATCCGCATTTATCACAACGAGATGCATCGGATGTGTTGGGACTTAGTTTAGGAAAGGTGAATTATATTTTGAAAGCATTCCTCGACAAGGGGCTTATCAAAATGAATAATTTTCGTAATAATAAAAACAAACTTGCATACACATATTTACTCACACCACAAGGAATCGAAGAAAAAGCTAGAATGACTCTTCATTTTTATGAAAAGAAAAAAAGAGAATACGAAGCACTTCGAGCTGAGGTAGAGAAGTTGGGTGAAAGTTTAGAAAGTTTAGGCTAAATCAATCTAATTTGAAATCTAACTGATTTAAAAATACTCTGAAACTATCTCTTCAAGAAATATTAAAATAAATACAAAATAATGATGCATAAACAATCCAAAATCTATGTAGCAGGCCATAAGGGACTCGTTGGATCTGCGATTGTAAAAATTCTAAACCAAAATGGATTTATGAATGTAATTGGTAAATCTCATGCAGAGATGGACTTACAAAACCAATCTCAAGTATTAGAATTTTTTCAAACTGAAAAACCTGAATATGTATTCCTTGCCGCTGCAAAAGTAGGCGGCATTCATGCAAACAATACCTATCCTGCTGAATTTATCTTTTCAAATCTACAAATCCAAAACAATATCATCGATGCATCTTACCGGTATGGAATCAAAAAACTTTGTTTTTTGGGATCTTCTTGTATATATCCAAAATTTGCCAAACAACCCATGGACGAAGGCCAACTCCTCGATGGAAAATTAGAACCAACAAACGAACCGTATGCGGTTGCAAAAATTGCAGGGATTGTAATGTGTCAATCTTACAACCGTCAGTATGGTACAAATTTTATCTCGGTGATGCCAACAAATTTATATGGCCCAGGGGATAACTACCATCCAGAGAATTCACATGTGTTACCAGCACTCATCAGAAGGTTCCACGAGGCAAAAGTGAACAATTTACCTGAGGTTGTGATATGGGGAACGGGTAAACCTCTTCGTGAGTTTTTATACTCAGAAGATATGGCTAGGGCCTGTGTGTTTCTTATGCAAAATTACGATTTATCAGGAGATCCGAAAGGGGGCGAACATATCAATGTTGGTTCTGGGATTGAGGTAAGTATCAAAGAGTTAGCTGAAACCGTGAAGGAAGTAGTTGGTTACCAAGGAAGTTTAATTTTTGACCTAACAAAGCCAGATGGTACGCCAAGGAAATTACTCGATGTATCAAAACTCCATAAAATGGGTTGGAAACACCAGGTGGAACTCCGGGATGGAGTTGATTTGGCTTATAAAGATTATTTAGGAAATCATAGATAATCAAATATGATCATAGTTGTTGGATCAGGAATTATTGGCTCTTGGATTGCATATACTCTTGCGAAAGCTGGCGAAGAGGTATATGTTTTTGAAAAGTCTTTCCATGCTGGGGACGGAATCAGTGGAAGGAATTCTGGAGTATTACATTCTGGAATTTATTATGATGATACCTCTCTAAAATCAAAGTTATGTTTTCGTGGTTACGAAATCGGCATTCCTTTTTTTGAAAAATATAATATTCCTCATTCCATTTGTGGTAAAGTGATTACAACAGGCGTTTCTGTTTCTAAAAATGATGAAACGGAAAAAATCGAAACCATTGAAAGTTTATATGAAAATGGAAAAAGGCTAGGAATTCCCGAAATAGAATTGCGGAAAGATCCGGCTAAACATTGGAAACATATACTCGGTTCTCATGCACTTTGGATTCCGAAAACAGGAATTGTAGATGTTTCTTCTTATTTAAAAGTAATTTGGTATTTGTGTGAAGAAGCTGGTGTTGTTTTTTTGAAGAACAAAAAGGTGATTAGAGAGAATGGCTGTGTTTTTGCAGTAGATTCCAATACAAATGAGAAAGAGGAATTAGAAGCCACTCAATTCATAAATGCAGGAGGATTGTATTCAGACGATTTATTGGATACAAGCGAAAATAGGGAATTCGAAATACGGCCCAATAAGGGAGAGTATTATCGGCTTAAGACTCAACTGCCTTATGAAACTCTTGTTTATCCTTTACCTATGAAAACTTCCACTGCCTTAGGCGTTCATTATACTTTTCATTTCGGTGGAGATGCGTATGTTGGTCCAAATTCTAATTGGGCAAATTCCAAAGAAGATTATTCTATCCAAACATCTCGTTCCGAATACTTTAATTCTTTAAAAAACATTATCGATTTTTTTAAGGAAGATGATTTGTCTGAAGGTTACGTGGGACTCCGCCCCCGTTTATTTTATAAAGGCGAAGCAATCAAAGATTTTGTAATTCATAAGGAATCGAATTGGATTCATTTATTGGGAATAGAAAGCCCTGGATTGACCTCTGCCCCCGCAATCGCCGAAAAGATATTTGGTATGATTGTTTGAAGTTTTTATTTTTAAAGTTTTTTGTTTAATAGGAGAAATTAGATGTTGGAACATTACAACGCATATATAGCTCGACTACAATCGGCATTAGTGCCTGAACGCGCCGCTGAAATTGAAAAATTAGCTCATTCATTAAAAGATGCTTGGGACAATAAGAGACAAGTGTTCTTCTGTGGGAATGGTGGAAGTGCAGGCAATGCAATCCATTTGGCTAACGATTTTAATTATGGTATTGATAAAAAAAATGGTATAGGGCTTAGAGTCGAGGCATTACCAGCTAATGCTGCTGTAATTACTTGTCTTGCGAATGATGAAGGTTATGACTCAATTTTTTCCCAACAATTGGAAGTGAAAGCAGATCCTGGCGATGTTCTCATTGTTCTTTCAGGAAGTGGAAACTCTCCTAACGTAGTAAAGGCTTTGGAAGTAGGGAATCGATTGGGAATGGTTACTTACGCTATTTTAGGTTTTTCTGGTGGTAAATGTAAAAAAATTGCGAAACACCCGATCCATTTCCCAATTGATGATATGCAAATATCAGAAGATTTGCAGGTGATTGTTGGCCATATGTGTATGCAATGGTTGTGCGGAGCTAAATAGATTTTATGAAAGCTTTAGTAACCGGCGGTGCAGGTTTTATTGGCAGCCACCTTGTTGATGTACTTTTAGAAAATAATTTTGAAGTAACTGTTCTTGATAATTTCAGCACAGGACGATCGCTCAATTTAGATCATGTAAAAAGCCAAATTAATTTAGTGGAATGTGATTTGTCTGTCCAAGGTGATTGGATTAAACATTTTCAATCTGTTGACTACGTATTCCATCTTGCAGCACTTGCAGACATTGTTCCAAGTATTCAAAATCCGGAAGGTTACTTCCAGTCAAATGTTAATGCTACTTTGAATGTATTACAAGCTAGCAGGCATCAGAATATCAAACGATTCGTATATGCTGCCTCTTCGTCTTGTTATGGTATCCCTGAAGTTTATCCTACACCTGAAACTTCACCTATACTTCCTCAGTATCCTTATGCATTAACAAAAAGGATGGGTGAGGAATTGGTGATGCACTGGGCTCAAGTTTACAAATTCCCTGCATTATCTTTGCGATTTTTTAATGTGTATGGACCACGATCTAGAACCTCTGGAACATATGGTGCCGTATTCGGTGTATTCCTTGCTCAAAAATTGGCCGGCAAACCCTACACAGTGGTAGGAGATGGAGAACAAACTAGAGATTTTACTTATGTAAGAGATGTTGCAGAGGCAGTATTTGCTGCCGGAAAAAGTGATAAAGTTTGTGAAATTTATAATGTGGGAAGTGGAGCAACCATTTCTATCAATCGTATTGTTGATCTTTTGGGTGGAGAGGTAACTTATATACCTAAACGTCCAGGTGAACCCGATTCTACTTTTGCTGATATCTCTAAAATCAAAAAAGATTTAGGTTGGTCTCCGCGTATTTCTATTGAAGAAGGAATCTCAGAGCTAATGAAAAATATTGATTATTGGCGAGATGCTCCTGTATGGACACCGGATAAGATTGAGCAGGCGACCACTGATTGGTTTAAATATCTTGGTGAATCCAAATAATCGAATAATTAACGTACTAATTCTTGCTGCTGGACTAGGCACAAGATTGAAACCACTTACTGATGAATGGCCAAAATGTCTGATGCCAATTTCAGGAAAACCTTTACTTGAGATTTGGCTCGAACAAATCCTGAAATTGGATGTTTCGAAAGTATTGGTAAACCTTCATTACTTAAAAGATGAAGTTTTATCTTTTTTACAAAGACCTAAATATAAAAACTGGGTTCAATCTGTATTTGAAGCTGAACTTTTAGGAACTGCTGGAACCTTCAAAAACAATTATACTTTTTTTCAAGGTGAAACGACACTTCTTGTTCACGGTGATAACCTTTGTGTTTGTGATTTAGAATCCTTTGTTAAATTTCATTTTTCCGAGAGGCCAAAAGGTTGTTCCATTACCATGATGACATTCCGTACCGATTCACCAAAAACATGTGGAATCGTTGAGTTGGATCAGCATGGAATTGTTCAAAAATTTCATGAAAAAGTAGAAAACCCGCCAGGGAATCTTGCGAATGCTGCTATTTATTTGATTGAACCAGAAGTATTAAATTGGATTAACGAACGAAATTCTGTAAATGATTTCAGTAACCAAGTTTTGCCTGAATTTTTAGGCAAAATTTCAACATGGGAGAACAAAGGAATCATGAGAGATATCGGAAATCCGGAATCGTTGGCGAAAGCGCAGAAAGAAGTTACCTTCCCAATAGATTCTGATCTTGATGAATGGCAAATTGCATTTGCATCTAATCCAATACATAAATCTATTTCAAATCTAAAATGATATCAAATTCTCATAAAATTATTTCAGTTACCAACTTATCTGAGCTAAGTGAAGTTGGTATTGAAGAGTCGTTTGTAATGTGTTACGGACATTTTAACGTAATTCATCCTGGTCACATTCGGTTTTTACAATATGCTAAGACTTTAGGTAAAAAATTAAAAGTCGCGGTACTCGGTGATAGAAGTATTGCTGAATCCCAAAGAAGTAAATATTTTCATCAAATGGAAAGAGCTGAAGGTGTTGCTTCCCTTAACTTTGTAGACTCAGTTTATGTTTTGGATCAAATCACTTTAGCGGAACTACTCACAAAAATTAAACCTTCAAACTTGGTTCTTGGAAAAGAATTGGAGCATACGGATCGTAAAGATATACTCGATGCACAGTCTGTCTTAGAAAATAACAATGGAAAAGTTATTTTTCATGCTGGTGATATTCATTATGCGAGTGTTGATTTACTTCATGGCAGCCAACAAGATTTAGAATTAGAAAGAAAACAACTATTTACGCAAGCCTGTAAAAGGCAAGGTATTGATTTGGTCAAATTGTCAGATCAAATTAATCAATTTTCGAATTCACGAATTCTTGTGTTAGGTGATACAATCGTAGATCAATATGTTGCTTGTGATGCAATTGGTATGAGTGCAGAAGCACCTGTTCTTGTAGTAAAAGAACTGGAAACAAGAGAATTTGTCGGTGGTGCAGGTGTAGTTGCAGCCCATGTAAAGGCACTTGGAACAGATTGTACATTTCTTTCCGTTGTTGGTGAAGATCAAAATGCAAATTTAGTAAGAAAAAATTTGGAAGAACAAGGAATCGATGTTCAACTGATTAATGATAGCAGTCGGCCAACTACTTTCAAAATAAGATATATGGTGGAAAACCAAAAACTGTTTAGAGTGAGTCGGCTGAAAGAACATTCTCTATCTAAAAATATAGAAGACCAATTCATTGAGAGACTTAGAAAAATTGTCAAAAACTATGACGGAATATTAGTTTGCGATTTTGTTTATGGCGTAATCACACCAAGAATTCTTTCAGAAATTCAACAACTTGCTAAAGAGAATGAGATTCTTTTGTTCGGCGATTTACAATGTAGTAGCCAGGTTGGAAATGTTGCAAAATTTGAAGAATTTGACCTAATTTGTCCTACAGAAAGAGAAGCACGTATTGCCTTAAGTAACCATGAAGATGGTGTGGAATGGATTGCCAATACTCTGCTTGAGAAAACTAGATCTAAAAATCTACTAGTTAAGTTAGGTGCGGAAGGCTTTATTTCATATTCAAACGAGTCACCAGGTGACTTTAAAAAGAAAGAACATTTTCCTGCATTAGTTTCCAATCCTGTGGATGTCGCAGGAGCTGGCGATTCTTTACTTGCTGCGATGGCGGCAAGTATGTGTTCTGGCGCTAGTTTAATGGAAGCATCAGCTATTGGTGCCTGTATGGCGGCCTTGGCAGTACAAACTGTCGGTAATATTCCCGTTTCTCATCAGAAGTTAGAAAATTATATTAAAAAATTGGAGCGAATATGACTCAAGATATTAAAAGCATTTATATAACCGGTGGTGCCGGTTATGTCGGAGCAATGTTGGTACCTCGCCTTTTGAAAGAGGGCTATAAAGTGACTGTCCTTGATCTTATGATTTATGGTGAAGAAGTTCTAAAAGATCATACAAACCTAACTAAAATTACTGGAGATATTAGAGACCAGGATGTGTTGAAAAAAACAATTCCTGGTCATGATTCTGTGATTCATCTTGCTTGTATCTCTAACGACCCAAGTTTCGAGTTAAATCCAAATCTTGGAAAGTCGATTAATTTAGATGCATTCCGACCACTTGTCGAAATTAGTAAAAACAATGGTGTAAAAAGATTTATATATGCTTCATCATCATCTGTTTACGGAATTAAAGATGAACCTAATGTAACTGAAGATTTTACATTAGAGCCTCTCACTGATTATTCTAAATTTAAAGCTGATTGCGAAAAAATCTTAGCTGAATATCAAACTGATAAATTTACTACAGCTACTATTCGTCCAGCTACGGTATGCGGTTACTCTCCAAGACAACGATTAGACGTGGTTGTAAACATATTAACCAATCTGGCTTATCATAAAAGAGAAATCAGCGTGTTTGGAGGAGCTCAACTTCGTCCGAACATCCATATCGAAGATATGGTGGATGCTTACCTTGTATTATTAAATGCTCCAAAAGAAAAAATTGCAGGTGAAATTTTTAATGCAGGTTATTTGAATTTTACTGTTTCTGAAATAGCAAATATGGTTAAGGAAGTGATTGGAGATGATGTAAAACTTATCACAACTCCGACGAATGATAATAGATCGTACCATATCTCCTCGGATAAAATATTTAATAAATTGGGTTTTAGAGCAAACCGTTCCATAAAAGTAGCTGCAGAAGATTTAAAAAAAGCTTTTGATGCTGGTTTGCTTCCAAATTCCTTAACAGATGAAAAATATTTTAACATCAAAAGAATGCAATCGGTACAATTGAGGTAATTTGAAATGCAAGTTAGATACTCTTATTTAAAACAACAATTCGACAATTGTGAAGATCTTTGGGAGGAACTAAAAAGATTTGTTCCCACCGGTGATTTTACTTTAGGCAAACCTCTTACTGAATTTGAGAATGGTTTTGCAAAATTAATTGGAACAAAATACGCAATCGGAGTGAATTCGGGAACTGATGCTATTAAGTTATCGCTAAAAGCATTAGGTGTCGGATTTGGAGATGAAGTAATAACAACAGCAAATACATTTGTAGCTACAGTTGGTGCAATTGCGGAGCTTGGTGCAATACCAGTTTTCGTTGACTGTGATGACACTTTTTGTATGAATGTCGATCTAGTTGAAAATGCAATAACCAAAAAAACAAAGGCAATCGTGCCAGTGCATTTTACAGGTTATATGACAGATATGCGTAAACTGATGCCTATTGCTAAAAAATATAATTTACCTGTCGTTGAAGATTCTTGCCAATCTATCTTAGGTGCCATTGAAAATAAAAAAGCAGGCACTTGGGGAAATACAGGAGCATTTTCACTACACCCATTGAAGAATCTAAATGTTTGGTCAGATGGAGGAGTCATTGTTACTGACGATGATGATCTCGCGAAAACATTACGCCTACTAAGAAATCATGGATTGATTGATCGTGATAATGTAGAAATTTTAGGATGTAACTCACGTTTAGATACCATCCAAGCGGTAGTGGGAAATTGGTTGATTCCAAGAGCCGTAGATATTTCAAACAAAAGAATCGAAAACGCAAATTATTACGACAAAAACCTAAGCACCATTCCTCAAATCACAATCCCTCCTAGACCGAAAGATTTTAGAATTGTCTATCATCTATACATAGTTTTTGCGGAGAAGAGAGATGAACTATTGGAATACTGTGTGAAAAAAGGAATTGAAGCCAAGGTTCACTATCCGATCCCAATTTATAGACAAAGGGCTTTAGCATCTTACGGGTATAAGGAAGGTGACTTTCCAGTCACTGATGCTCATACTAAAAAAATAATTACATTCCCATGTGACCAACATTTATCTAAAGAAGAGATGGATTATGTGGTTTCTACAGTAAAAGAGTTTTATTCTAAAGGGGAGTGATTAAATAGTATGGAAAAAATCCCTTATGTAAATCTTCCGAAACAATGGGCCATGGACAGGGATGAACTCCTGCCAATATTAGAAGCCGTTTTTAATTCCGGAAACTATATCGGTGGAGATCAAGTTGTCAATTTTGAAGAATCAGCTGCGGCACTATGTAATACTCGTTTTGCGGTTGCATTAAATAGTGGAACGGATGCCCTAATTTACGGAATGTTAGCAATGGGGATCGGCAAGGGGGATGAGGTCATTACTCCGCCAAATTCATTTATAGCATCAACTGCGGCAATAGTACATATCGGTGCTGTTCCCGTTTTTGTAGATGTTTGTGATGATCAAAATATTGATCCTGAAAAAATAGAAAAAGCCATCACTAAAAAAACGAAAGCAATTATGCCCGTTCATTTAACGGGAAGAGTTGCTGCAATGAAGGAAATTTTAGAAATTTCTGAAAAACACTCGCTTACAATTGTAGAAGACGCAGCGCAGTCAATTGGTTCCAAACTTTATGATAAACCAAGTGGTTCGTTTGGCAGAATTGCTGGTTTTTCAGCGCACCCATTAAAGAATTTAAATGCTGCTGGTGATGCAGGTTTTTTAACTACAAATGATGAAAAAATTTACGAGAACATCTGTAAAGTTCGTAATCATGGTTTAATTGATAGAAATACTGTAGAAATTTTTGGTGTTGTTTCTCGTATGGATGCCTTACAAGCTGCGATCTTAAATTATCGATTAAAAAAACTTCCTGAGTTGATGGAGGCTCGTAGAACAAACGCTAAGTTGTACCAACAGCTTTTAAACAAAGAACATGTTTTTTTTCCTGAAGATAAACCAGAGGAATTTAATACTTATCATACTTTTGTGATTCAGGTCAATCGTCGTGATGAACTTAAAGAATATTTGCTTTCGAAAGGAATTGAAACTTCGATTCATTATCCAATCCCCATTCACTTACAACCTGCAAGTAAAAGTTTAGGTTATAAACTTGGAGATTTCCCAAAAGTAGAAGCACAGGCTTCTAGAATTCTCACCCTACCTATCAATCAATTTTTAAAACAGGATCAGATAGAATATATTTCTGCTACTGTTAACGAGTTCTATAGCAAATGATTTTCTGGAGATTCAATTGAGTAAATTATTAATAGATTTATATACTTCTGCATTACGTATCAGATTAACAGAGCAGGAAATTTCAGCCCGTTATAGTCAGAATAGAATGAGGTGCCCTACGCATCTTAGTATTGGTCAAGAAGGTGTGGCAGCTGCTGTGGGCCTTGCTCTTAGAAATGATGATTTTGCTGTTAGTACGCATAGAGCACATGCTCACTACCTTGGTAAAGGCGGTAATCTTAATACGATGATGGCCGAAATTTATGGAAAAAAAACCGGATGTAGTGGTGGTCACGGTGGTTCAATGCACTTGAGCGACCTCTCCTGTGGTTTTATTGGTTCCACTTCTATTGTTGGTAATAGTATTCCCATTGGCGTGGGTTTAGGCCTCTCAATTCAATTAAACGAAACAGACCAAGTTAGTTGTATTTATTTTGGAGATGGTTCTGTAGAGGAAGGCGCATTTTACGAATCCGTGAATTACGCTGCTGTGAGAAATCTTCCCGTTTTATTTATGTGTGAGAATAATTTCTTTTCCGTATATTCT